>CANOFQ010000017.1 GCA_947565325.1 uncultured bacterium | reverse complement strand
CCGCATTTCCGGTGAATATTCCCGTAAGAGTTCTTTATCCTTCCCATCTTCCAGAATAATAGCCCCTTCTAAAAGAGATGTGAGCTCCGGCAGAAAAATCAGAGTACAGACAACACTGGCCACTGTCTTTATCTCGTTATACTTTTTCTGATCTGAACGCAGATATATGGCATTCGCCGCCTCCCGTATCAGGCACAGACGGTTTACTATGCTTTTCAGGTTTTCCACATCGCTCTCCCGGCCTCCGATCAGGTACTCCACCTGATAACGCAAGGTATCCTCCTCATTCTCCCTTCCGTACCGTCCCATGTACTTCAGCAGATATTCCTGAAAAAAGAATCTCTCCAGAAGCTGTTCCGCTCCGGATAAGCTGTTCAGCCCAATGTTTCCCTTGTTGACCCGGCCGCTCTCCAGCCTGCTTTGAATCAGGCTCTCCTCATTCAGCATCTTTGAGGAAAGCTTGCCCTCGTCCTCTATGACAAGCCGCAAGAGGCCCATCCGCTTTTTCTCCTCCAGCGAGCCGGTAGGATTGACAATGTCCAGAGTGTCCCATTCATTCTCCTCGATCTCCACCTCCATACCGTCATACTTTTCGATTTCCCGGTCAAGCCTCTGCTTTTCTTCCTCCTGCCCTCCGTCCTCCAGTCCGTTCACTTCCACTACCTGCAGCCAGTCCTGAAGCTGTCCAAAAAGCTCCAGCCCCACATCCGCCTGCATTGCCTCCGATGCATACCTGCGAAACACGGCCCCTGCCTCATCCGTAAGTATAGACACTTTTGTCAGCTCTGCCGATTCCAGCGCAAGTCCCAGAAAGTTCCCATAAAGATACTTGGACAGAAATACGTCCCCATAATCCAGATTTTTTTCCAGATACTTCCGCAGATGCGCTTCCGTATTGACTTTGCTGCAGGATGTGGTGCCGTAGGACGCATCGATGGCAAACAGATTATATTGCCTCATAAGCTCCCGATGATATTCTGCCAGAATACTCTGCAGTCCGATCTCTGTCACGCATTCCGTCTCCAGTCTCCCGCCGTTTCTTCGGACTCCGTCCACCAGCGTCAGGCATAAAGACAAAAGAACTGCAACGCATAGGGCAACGCAAACCGTCAAATAGGCATTGTCCGGCTTTTTCATCATCTCAAGATTTCTGCTTTTCATGTCTGCCTCCTTATGACCGTCTCCTTGGAACCAGCTTCCTGCAGCCAACGCCCTGCGGCCAGCAGGGGCTCTGTCAGACCTTGTTCGTCTGTGTGGTGATTTTATTGAAAATGTCCGTCACCACCTTTGTGATCTGCCCCTTGAACAATATCACCAGCCCCACCAGCACCACCACTATCAAAATGATCTCCACGGTGGCCATGCCCTCCTCTTCTCTCATCAGTTCCCTGAAACCCTTCAGTCCACTCATTCCCATTACCTCCTATTCACCTTTTTTGAACCCCTTTAACAACGGCCCAAACTGCCTGCATGTTTTTAACCCTTTTATCGACGCCGCCAATAGCCTTACATTTCTTTAACCCTTTTATCGATGCCGCCAACGGCCTTACATTTCTTTAACCCTTTTATCGATGCCGCCAACGGCCTTACATTTCTTTAACCCTTTTATCGACGCCGCCAATAGCCTTACACTTTTTTAACTCTTTTACCGGCAGCATGAACATCCTACATATTGGAAAATGCCGGTATCATAATGATCGCCATCACCACTGCAAGCATGAGAACCATGGGCACCAGCAGCTTTGTGCCCGCCTCCTCACCCAGTCTTTTCCCTCTCTGCAGCTGCTCCTGTGCGGCCTTGTCCGCTTCCTCCCGAAGCCGCTCCAGCAGTGTGCTGTTGCCCTTTTTCAGATTCTGCATCAGCAGAGCGCTCAGCCGAATGTATTCCTGCAGTCCTGTCCTTTTGCCGAAGTGCTCATAGGATGCTCCCTCGGATACTCCGGAATGCTGCTCCCGGCAGGCATACAGCATTTCCTCATAGGCCGGGGATGCCCTGCTGCCGTTTTGGTGTCTTTCCTCATAATCGCCTGCGATCTTCCGGAAAGCGCCCCTCACGGTCATTCCCGCCCCTAAAAACAATCTCAGCTTATGTACGATCTCCGGATACTCTCTATGTATGCTTTCCTTTCTTCTTTCCAGCTGTTTATGAAGATCCTTATCGGAAATCAGGTATACCGCTGCCGCTGCTGCCATGGCTCCTGCCCATAGGAGCAGACTGTTGTCCTCTGCGGTCTGTCTCCAGCCTATGCTTTTCCCCCTCCATTCTGGCGGCAGCCTCCATTCTGCCTGCTCCCGACTTGCTTTCTGGGCCTCCAGCAGCATCTCCTCCATCTCCTTGTAGAGCTGCTCCTCCTCCGTAAGGGACGGCGGGCCTACCGTCACCGTTATTTCCTCCGTCCTCAGCATCCCGCCGTAGGACAGATGAGCCTGCAGCACCGCCTGCTCCCTCTGTTCCACTGCGGCTACACTGCCCGTGTCGCTTACAATATCCGGCCGGCCGCTCTCCCACTCCACATGGATGGGACAGTCCCCATACCTCTCTTCCAGCACCAGATCGGAGGTCACATTCTGCAGGTCCTTATTCCTTCCCAATATGTACCTTGGCAGCTCCTGCCGAAGCTCCTCAAAAAGCGCCTCCCTCTGTTCTCCTGCCAGCAGCACCGGCTCCACCTGGAGTCGAAAGGCCAGCTCCCTGTCCTCATAATCCGCCAGAAGCTCAATATCCATTGCAGCCTCCCTATATTCTCCCCGAAACACCTCCCCTTCCTCCCCGACGATCCTGCCGCTTAAGACGCTGTACCTGACGGCGGCGGCAAACCATGTTCCTGCCAATATGATCGCCAGACTCATGGCCCCTTTTTTCACATAATAGGCCGTCTTTAAATGTTCCCTGGCCTCGCCGGGATGCAGCTGCTGCAGATCCTGCTCCACCTGAGGCGCAGAAAACAGCTCCGGCAGTCTAAAGCAGCTTTTCTTATACAAGTACATCGCTATCTTTACAAAGGGCCTCAGCAGAAAGGACACATCCCCTTCCACATCCTCCCTCCGCCCCAGATACAGCATCACAAGGAATATTGCTGATACCACCATGGCTATCCAATACAATCTGCCACCTCCCATTTCAGTCTTGGCTTCCGTCATTCCATCCCGGTTCCAGCCCCACACCTCAGTATGTGTCCGCACTGCCCTGCGCACCGGTCCGCTTTGCCGTCTCCTCATGCCAGTCTGTCCATGATCCATTCTCCCATGAAGCAGGCACCCAGATAGACTGCCAGACAGCCCGTCATCACTGCAATACCCACAAAATTATGATACAGCGAATCAAAATATCCCGGATTACTGACACTGATATAGAGCAGTATCCCGAACGGCATAACCTTCATAATGCCAAATTCCATTCTCTTACTCCCTAAAAGCATCCTTACCTCCTGCTTCAGCTCGATCCGTCTCCCGATCTGATCCGCAGAGCTTCTGATGATCTCCGCCATGTTTCCCCCGCTACGCTTGGCGATGGAAAAGATCTGGGCAAACTGCAGGATCTCCTCGCAGCCGCTGCGTCCGGCCATATCCGCCAGAAGCTCCTCAAGAGAGATATTGATGTTCAGTCCTCTTCTGAGAATGTCCAGCTCTTTAACTATATTTCCGTCCTCCCCGTACATCAGCGCCATATCCTGCCTGCATTCCACAAAGGCATTTTCTACGGAATAGCCTGCCCTGAGGGATGCCGCCACAGCCAGAATACATTCCCGAAACTGGCCCGTCAGCTGCTCTCTTGCCCTTTTCCCTTTTTCCCTTGCCGTTCTATAGAACAGCAGCACGCCCACCGCCGAGAGGGGCGGCACAGCAAGCGGACTCCGATAGAAAAAATAGGCCAGAAACACCGTGATGCCTGCGCACATTGCAACGGTTCCTGCTTTTTCTCCCCTCTTCCAGCAGTATTTACGATAATCCGGCTGTTTTAAGCTTGTCTCCATGGAGCAGCACCCCCTTCTCCTGCAGCCTTCCCAGTATCCTTCCCTCTCCGTCCTCCCCCTCCTCCTCAAAGAGGAACAAAGGATTCAACCGGAATTCATTGTTTTCACAGCCCGCCACCTCCGTGATCTCAAGCACCCTGCGGGACTTATCCCGCAGCCTGCCCAGATGCACGATGATATCCACCCCCGATGCGATCTGCTGCCTTATGGCTGCCAGCGGCAGGTCCATCCCCATGAGCACCATGTTCTCCAGTCTGGCCAGCATGTCCTTTCCGCTGTTCGCATGTCCGGTTGACATGCTTCCGTCATGACCCGTGTTTAAGCATTGGAGCATATCAATGGCCTCCGGCCCTCTCACCTCTCCCACGATGATCCGATCCGGACGCATCCTCAGGGACGAACGAATCAGCTCACGGATCGTGATCTCCCGGCAGCCCTCCACATTGCTGTTGCGAGTCTCCAGCCGCACTAGGTTCGGAAGCCCCTGAAGCTGCAGCTCCGCACTGTCCTCAATGGTGATGACCCTTTCCTCGGAAGGGATATAGCAGGAAAGCACATTCAGGAAGGTCGTCTTGCCGCTTCCCGTGCCGCCGCTGATGAAGATATTGTATTTCGCCCTGACCAGCTTTTCCAGAAAGCCGGCGGCCTCCGGGGAGACGGAGCCGCTCCGCAGCAGTCTGTCCATGGTGATAGGCTTGTCCGGGAAGCGCCTTATGGTGACGATGGGGCCGTTGAGCGCAACGGGATTCATGACGATGTTCACTCTGGATCCGTTGGGCAGCCTTGCGTCCACGATGGGGGAGGCTTCGTTCACCACCCGGTTGCAGCCCGCCACGATCTGCTGTATCACGTCCTGCAGCTTTTCCGCCGACTCGAAGCCTATGTCCAGCTCCCGAAGACTTCCGTCCTGCTCCACGAAGATATGGTCCTTGCCGTTAATCATGATCTCTGTCACGGAGCTGTCATCTACGAAAATCTGCAGGATATCCAGCCTCCTCAGGGAATCGAACAGCTCCTTTTTCAGCCGTCTCCTCACATCCACCGGCCAGACCGTCAGCTCTCCGGTCTCCAGCATGATCTCATCTATGGCATCCTCCACCTCAGCATCCGAAACATCCTTTACGAAGTTCATCTTCTCCTGTACCCGGCGCCTCAGCTCCTTTTTCAGTTCAGTCAGCTCCATGGATCCTCCTCCCCATGTCCTCCGTCGCTTTGCTCCGCTTCCAGCTCCCTCAGCAGCCCCTTCACAAGCTCCGCAAGTTCGCCCTTGGTCAGCAGCTCCAGCTCCTCCGGCAGCCTATGTATATGGGACAAGCTCAGCTTCCTGGTCTTGTCCAGCACGTCCTTGTATTCATACAGCGCCAGAATCTGCTCATACTGCATCAGCTTGCTTCTGGCGATCCGGTCCTCTCTGGTCAGCGTGTATACCTTCCTGCACTGCCGCAGGATCTCGAAAAGCCCCTGCATGCTTTCGCTCAGATCGAGCACCACATATTCGTATTCATTCAGCTCCTCCAGCTTCCGCAGCAGCCCCGTCCATTCCCCGGAAGTGACGGAAAGAAGATTCTGCCCCGATTTCATGGGCGGGATATAATCCAGCTTCCCCTTATGCTTCAGCATGGTTCTCATGCGCAGCCGGAACTTGTCCTTTTCCGCATTGAGGAAGTAGAGCAGATCCGCCATGTCCAGTGTCTGCAGATCCGGCAGAAGCTCGGAGATCCCTGCATAATGCTCAAAATTCAGGTAGAGCGTCGGGTGCTCCACGGCCAGCAGCTGGCTCATGGTTATGGCAAAGGATGTCTGCATACACCTGCGCACGGGGGAATAATTTCCGATGAATTTGGTCCTGCTGTTCCTGCACAGCCTCGGCAGCTGTACCTCTGCCACCTCCATATAGATGCCCAGCAGGTACTTCAGCACCTCCTCCGCCTCCTGATACTTGTCCACATAGGACACGTCCTGCCATTTCATGACCCCGCTCTCGTTGAGCACCACAAGGCGGGCGGGGGCAAGCTGCTTCAGCTCCTGACAGAAGGCCGATTCCGCCACCACAAGCATCGCAAGGCCACCCTTCTCCTCCCGGAGCAGCTCCTCTGTACCGGTATAGGTGTGCAGCTTCCACGGAAGACTTTTATGCTTGTTCAAGAATTCCGTCATCAGCTGTGCATATTCTTCCTCCGGGTCGCACAAGGCCATGACCCTATGGGCACCGACCTCGCTGCTCCCGGCTTCTCCGGAGCGGACTTGACCGGCCACAGCCCTGCCGGTCCCCGTTTTATCGTTCCGAACCAGGCCGGACGGAACCTTGCCGGCCCCGGCTTCTCCGGTTCTGAGCTCGCCAGCCGCCGCTTTACCGGTCATTTTCTTGTCAGCCATTCCTTTCAATAGGCACCTCCCAGATACAGCAGCACACTGACCAGTACAGGCCCGGAAAGGCAGATTCCCTCCGCCTTCGCATTTTGCCCCTTCTTCAGATAGAGCTGCCATGAGCCGTTCTGCACCGCCTCCGAAAAATATTCCCGCAGGCGCTCCAGACGACGGCCGAAGCTATTCTGTTTCCACATTTTCAACAGAGAAAGCACTGCTGCGATCAGCAAAGAAAAAAACAAGAATATCAGAACCTTTTCAGAAGGAAAATAGCCTGCCGCTGCACCCAGCAGCTTCACGTCCCCCGCCCCTACGGAGCCGATCTTGAAGAACGGATACAGCACCGCTGCGGCAAACACCGCCTCCCCGGCATAGGAAAGCATTCCCGGAGGCCCTCCCCTCCGGAGCCCCGCCATTATCCCCATGGCAGCCGTCAGCACGATCAGGCCGTTCGGAATCCTCCCGCACCTATAATCGTAGCCGCAGGCTGCCGCCAAAAGTGCACATAAGACCGCCATCCCACATCTCCTTTGCTATTTATAGTAAACACCTTTACTGCCATTTTGTCCTGTTGTGTGAATTCTGAGGCGAGACTGCCTCATGGAGTATCTGAGCAATATCGAATTCTGAAAGCATCAGATCTGCTCGACGTATCTGCATTATAACCAATGTGCCTTTCGATTGCAAGGGGGTAAAAGCGGAAAAATCATTTTTGGTAGAAATCTACAAAATTTTGTAAATGCCCAGTCCGTAAAGGGCCAGAAGCCCCGGAAAACCAAGGATTCCGGATGTCAAAACCGTCAGGCCATTGATGCCAACCCCCAGCGACAGCCCTGCAGCCGCCAGAGCGGAATTGATGAAATAAATGGCTATGGTTCCCAGAATCCCCCTCAGTACGACATTTAAGATCTGCTCCATGTTCCACCCGATGCTTTTTTTACATAGTATGTCTTCCGCCGCAATATATGCCGGCCGCCCCTTTTCAAGCGAAGAAAAAATAAAAATTCAGAAAAAACTCCGATAAATTTACAAAACTGGAATATTCTGGCTGTCTGCCGCCTATAATTCTAATACATAGGCAGGCGGCATAGACTGCCGTCTCCATACCCCCACAGAAAGGAACAGCCTGTTATGAAGACATATTTCAGCCAGAGAGCCGGAACAAACCAGCTGACAGAGGAAGACTATTCTCCCATAACCCTGAAGGATTCCATAGAAAAAACCCGCCAAGCGCTGGACATCGCTTATGCGGGCTTTGACAATGCCCTGGAAACGGATCTCATCGACAGCTACATCTACCAGATCAATTCGCTTCAGAAAAGGTACAAGCATTTAAGCGATCTGGCGGCAGCTGAGAATGCGCCCCAGGACGGGGAATCATACAAGCATTCCTCGATTCGTGCCTTGGTCAGCCATGTTTTCGGCTAACATGTTCCTGCCGTAGGTCAGGCCTGCATAGACAGCCTGAGAATTGTTCATCACCGGACCGGCGCTGTTCTGTCCTGCGATCTGCTCATAGGCGTCCCTCAGCGGGGCAATGACGCGCCTGATTTCCCCCAGCAGCTCCCTGTCATGTCTGGCCTCGCCAAGAGCAAGCCGTCTTGTACAGAACAGATACAGCCGCATCAGCGCCGGCGCCGGCTCGTACTCCATATGGAGGGACGCCATCAGTTCGTTCAGGCATCCTCTGGCCTTTCTGGCCCCCTCGTGGAACATCTGCTCCTCCGAGTCTATGGCCTCCAGCGCATCCTCCAGATAGCAGAGCAGCATATCATATAGGATCACTACCAGCTCCGTAGGGTTCGCCTGCGGAATCCTAAGGGCAAAACGCTGTTTGTCCTCTTTTTTCATATTTGCACTCCTCCGCCCGTCTCGGCGGGCACAATACCGTCTGTCCCGGAATCCATGCCCTCCGCCGCCTTCCCGGCGGCACCACACATGGAAGCGCACCGCCTATGGCTGCTACTGCAGCAGCTGCAGCACCTGAGACGGCCTTTCGTTGGCCTGCGCCAGCATGGAGGTCGCCGCCTGCGTCATCACCTGCGCCGTGGTATACTGGGTCATCTCCTCCGCCATGTCCACGTCCATGATCCGGGAGTAGGCTGCCGTCATGTTCTCAGATGTGATGTCCAGTGTGTTGACCGTGGACTCCAGTCTGTTCTGATAAGCTCCCAGATGGCCCCTGACGCTGGATATGAACTGCATGGCGCCGTCGATCAGGTCTATGGCCGCCGTAGCGCTCTCCTCCGTGGACAGATCCAGATCCTCGATGCCCATGTCTCTCAGGGATATCCTCGGAATATCCACCTCCAGTACCTGACCCTCATTGGCGCCCACCTGAAGCCGCATGGAACCGATCCCGGTGGCGTCTATGGTCAGGCTGGCATTGCCGCCGGCAGGATTCTGCACCGTATAGGAAGAACCTGCCGGAAGCTTGGCCAGCTCGCCCTGAAAATCCACGTCCGTCAGATCCAGTGTCATCTCAAAACCGCCGTCTGCCTTGATCACCAGCAGATTGTTCTTCAGCGTGGCCGTCGCCCCCTGAGGGAAAGTGTCAGCGCCGGTAACAGGATCCTTGCCAAAGGCCACCGTGGCCTTGTATTTTCCCTTCTTCGCACCGCCCAGCGCCGTGTCCTCTTCTATCTTGATGGAATCTATGACGTAGCTTTTCGCCGTCACGTCCATGGAATAGGAGCTGACCTTCACGTCCACATTGTCCGTATACCCCTTCAGGGCGAATTCGCCGCCCAGAAGCCTCTGCCCATTGAACTCGGTGGTATTGGCCACCCGGGTGATCTCCTCCTTCAGCTGGGCGATCTCCCTCTGTATGATGTCTCTGTCTCCGAGGATCTCCTTCCCGTCCCCGGACTGGCCGGTACTGGAAAGCACGCCGTTGGCCGCCTTCACCGCAAGCTCATTCATTCTCTGGAGCATCTCGCTGATCTCGGACATGGCCCCGTCCGCTATCTCCATCACCGAAACACCGTCCCCGGCATTGTTGTTCGCAGCAGAAAGCCCCTGCAGCTGGGCGTTCATCCTCTTGGCCATGGCCAGACCCGCAGGATTGTCCTTGGCCCTATTCACCTTCAGACCGGAGGAAAGCCGCTGCAGCGACTGTGAAAGCATATTATCGTTATTTGCCAGTGCGTTGTTCGTAAGCATTGCGGATACGTTATAATTGATTCTCATTCTGATACCCTCCCTGCGTGCCCCGGCACGCATACCACTCCGTCATAATTTGGATATTACCGTCATGCGGTCCTGAAGCCCTGCAGGGACTCCAGAAACGTCTTTGCCACACGGTAGAGCTCGGCGCTTTCCGTTTTGGTATGCTCCCCGGAGCGTACCAGCTCAGGCATCCTCTTCTCGGAGCTGATCACGGTGATATTTCCCACCTGCCAGCTGTTCTGCGCCTCTCTCTTAAAAGTATCGGCTATCTCCTGCACTTTCTTTAGCTCCACTTTCCCCTCTGCGAAAAGCATACCGTAAACCATGCCCCCCTGCAGATAGAGCCTTGCCTGAATATGCTCCTCCTCGGAAAGCGTCACGCCTATGGTGACGGTCCCCTTCTCCTGACTGCCCTTGTCAAGAGTAAGGTGTACTCTCGTAAGTGTGTCTCCGATATAGACAGGAAGATAGTACTCCTCCCTTCTGGCCAGAGCCGCCGCCACCGTCAGCTGCTTATGGTTCAGCTGCATATTGCGCACATCGATGCTGCTGTCGGCCTCCGAGAAGGTGGCCTCCTCCACGGCGACACGTGCCTCCTCCGCAAGCCGGGCATAATTCTGTGCAAAACCGTCCATATCCTCCAGCTGCTGCCACAGAGAAGTGCTCTCCACGGGCTCCTGATCCGGGTCCTTTTTCTCTTCCCGAACCCTCTCCCGGCGTTTTTCGCCGGTCTCGAACAAGTTGTCCCAGCCCTTTGTCAGTGCCTGCGCTGCCATCAGATTATCTGCGCTGGCCGGCATCTCCCCTCTCTGCAGCAGAGAGACACACTCCTGGTCGGCGGCCGCCACTGCCTGCCGCTGCTGCTCCAGCTGGGCCTTGTCATACTCTTTGGTCACCTTCTCGTCGGAGGTCACCTCCGCCATAATATCGTTGGCCGTCTTCACCATCGACTCACGGCTCTGGGCAGTCCCGCCGTCCCCCTTCTGGACCGCAGCTTCCCTCTGGGCCTCCGGACCCTGGGCGGTTCCGCTGCCGACCGGCACATGACCGGCCTCGGCGCTGCCGTCCCCGGTGCGCCCGGCCCGGATTGCGGCGCTGCTCTCCGCTGTGCTGCCGCTTCCCGCAGCCTTACCCCGCATCCCGGCATTTCCCGGCTGCGCCGCACCGTTCCGGGCTCCGCTGCCGCCGATCTCCGCCGTGCCGCTCTGAAGCCCGTTTCTGCCGTCCTGCGCCGCACCGTTCCACATCCCGCTCTCCTGCGCCGCGCCGTTCCGAACCCCGGTCGCCGGATCTTCCCCGGCCGCAGTTCCCGGCTCCCCGGCCCCTGCACTTTTTTGCCTGGCCGCTTCCTCGTTCCGTGTCCGGGCCTCCCGCAGATCCGCAACGGTCTTGCCGAAGGCTCTGGAAATCTGGGCAGAAATGCTCTCTCCCTTCTGGGCCTGCCTGTCGTGCAGTCCCATGTTTTCGGACACCCTCACATCCACGGGCCTCTGTCTGCCGCTCTGAAGCACCGACAGCAGATTTGCAAAGTGCAGATCCGCCTGAGAGTTCACCAGAGCTCCTACCACCGCCCCGTCCGCCTTCTCGATCTGGCGCACCAGTCTGTAGATGCCGATATAGCTCTCCCTCTCCTCGGGAGTGATCTCCTTGTTCTGCTCAAGGCCGTACAGGAACCGGCTGTAGCTTTCGGCCTCCTTCTTATATTCCGCCGGCAGGGTCCTGAAGTACTGTTCCAGATCGGCGATGCTCTTCTCCAGCGGGTTGAAGCCGTCCCTGATCATCTTCAGGGTGGCCGCAGGCGTCAGCTTCTCCAGCACGCCCTGCACCTGTCTGTCCGCATTCCTCACCGCCTCCAGATTGGACACGGTCATCTCCATGCTGTTATAGCCCAGAATCCTGACTGCCCTGCGGTTCTCCTCCGTAAGCTCCATACCGAGCCCCTTCAGAATATTGTCCACATTGGCAAACGCTTTATCGATGCTGTCCCCCAGATCGCTTCTGGGAACCGTCATCAGCTTCTCATAGCTCTGCTGCGCCTTCTCGTAGTTGGCCTGAAGCACCCGGCCCTCGTTATAGATGGTCTCCAGAGAGGCGTCGCCCTTGCCCTTGGCAAACATTCCAAGCACGTCCGCCGGCAGTCCGGGCATCTGATCCGCCACGGTGCTGGCCTTGCGGTAATTGTAATATTTCTCCATAGCCATGGAGTCTCTGGGGAAATACTGGTTCGCCAGCTGGTGCTCTGCCAGCTTCAGGGCCTCTATCAGCTCCTCCATGGGGGCCGTGTCGATGGCGAAGCCGCTCCTCAGGAGCTTTACGTTCACCTCCGCCGTCATGCGCAGCCGTACCTCCTCCAGCTGCCGTCTGGCCACGATGTCTCCCACGCTGGCCTCCCAGATCTCGTTTCCGTGATAATATTCAGAGATGGCCGCAGCCTTCTCATACAGATTCTCCGGCGTCTCCCCCAGAGAGGCGTGGACGGGGCTCTTTCCCTGCGCCACAGCGGCGGCGGCGGCCTCCCCGAAGCGCTCCATGGTGACGGGAAGCTCCAGACCCTTCAGCATGGCCATCTTTTTCAGGTTCTCTCCTGTGATGGGCAGCCCCATGTCCAGCAGCCACGCCGCATCCCCACGGGTCTCCTGATTCACGCTGCTGCCGGACTGCTCTATGATCCTGTCGATCTGATCCGAGAGCCCCTTGTCCTTGACCCCTCCGGCGCTCTGGGTATAATATCCCTGCACGTCCTCCGCATAGAACCTGGGGGCTCCGGTTCCCTTCCCGGCCCCGCTGTTCTGGGCCAGATAGAGATTCCATATCTCCGCCTCCAGCTCGTTGTCGATCAGATAGCTGCGGGTTCCGTCCCCTATGGGCTGCAGCTGGGTATTCATGGCCCATGCCTGCGACACGGCGGTCAGGTGCTCCTTGGTCAGAGGCACGTCCGCAGACCGGAAGCTGTCCACGATGACCCGGGCCAGAGCCTCGCTGCCCAGAGCGGCGGAAAGGGTGTCCATATCCAGATCGTCCGTGTAGCCCACGATGTTCTTGCCGGAGCGGACCAGCTCCGCCTTGATCTTGTCCACAATGGTCACTACGTCCTCAGGATCCATGCTGCCGGGGTCGAAGCCCTCCTCCTGCATCTTGGCGTAGTCTTCTGCCGTCATGGTATTTGACATGACTGTCATAAAATCCCGCTGCACTCCCACGTCCACATTGGAGGCCTCCTGCTGGAGCTCGATCAGGCTCTTGCCCTTCTCTCCTCCTGCAACAGGAATGTCGTTCTGGTGCATGCCGAAGGCAGGGGCATAGAAGGTCTGTCCCAGAGCCTCCGGGCTCCGGCCTCTGGCTCCCCGGCCCCTGTCCGCCTGCCTTTTCTCAATCTCCGCTATGGCCTGCTCGCTGAATGTAATCTTCAAAGTAATCTCTCCTATTCCAGTTCCGCATCTGTCCTCCCTGCACCCCTTTCTCGGGAAGTATTTCCGGCCGCCAAACCATGCGTCCGTAAATCCTTCCGGGTGCCTTCCGGACAGATGCTGCCCCAGTTCCGCATCTGTCCTCCCTGCACCCCTTTTTATTTATCTCAAAAAAGGGCAGTGCCGGTACGGCACTTACCCTTTATTTCGGTAAAAAATACGGAAACCTTTACCCTTGTTTCCCTCCGGGGCACGCTGCCCGATTCCTAAAACAGGAACACGGCGGCGCCGTAGGGCGGAAGATCCAGCGTGATGGAATAGTCCTGGGCCTGGCAGGGCTCCTTCTCCGCCGTGATCAGACTCTCTATCTTGTTCCCCCATCCGCCGAATCTCTCCTCGTCGCTGTTGAGCAGCAGCTTGAATTTCCTGCGGCGGGAGGTCAGAGGCACCGGCACCTGATAGCCCTCCCTCTTCACCGGGGTCATGTTCAGCACGAACAGGATGCTGTTTTTGCCCGTGGAGGACTGCCGCACGAAGGAATACACGCTGTTCTCCCCATCGTTGGCGTTCATCCACTGGAAGCCCTCCCAGCTGTGGTCTATCTCGTACAGTGCAGGATACTTGCGGTAAATTTTCAGAAGCTCCTTCACATAGGCCTTCAGGCCCGCATTCTTCTTTTCGCCCAGCAGGAACCAGTCCAGCTCCCTCTCCTCGCTCCATTCCCGCTCCTGACCGAAGTCCTGCCCCATGAACAGCAGCTTCTTGCCGCTGTGGCCGAACATATAGGTATAGGCCGTGCGCAGGTTGGCGTATTTGTCCATCTCGAAGCCGGGCATCTTGTTCACCATGGAGCATTTCAGATGCACCACCTCGTCATGAGAAAGGGGAAGAATATACTTCTCGCTGGCATTATAGCTCATGGCGAAGGTCATGGCGTGGTGGTTGCCCTTCCTGAAAAGGGGATCCAGCTTCATGTACTCACAGAAATCATGCATCCACCCCATGTTCCACTTGAAGGTGAAGCCGAGGCTGTCTCCTCCTATGGGCCCTGTCACGTCGGGCCATGCGGTAGACTCCTCCGCCACGGTGATGAAGCCCGGATAGGTACCCCTGATCACGGAATTCAGGTGCTTGAAGAACTCGATGGCCTCCAGGTTCTCGTGACCGCCGAACTTATTGGGCACCCACTGGCCGTCCTGCTTGCCGTAATCCAGATACAGCATGGACGCCACGGCGTCCACACGGATGCCGTCCACATGGAACTCCCTGAGCCAGTACAGCACATTGGCGATCAGGAATCCCTTCACCTCCGACTTTCCGTAGTTGAATATCTTGGTGCCCCAGTCCGGATGCTCTCCCAGCCGGGGATCGGGATGCTCAAAAATGCACTTTCCGTCAAATTCCGCAAGGCCGTGGGCATCTCTGGCAAAATGGGCAGGAACCCAGTCAAGGATGACCCCCACTCCGATCTTGTGCAGCTCGTTTATCAGATACATGAAGTCCTTGGGCATACCGTACCGTGCAGTAGGGGCATAATACCCCGTCACCTGATAGCCCCATGAACCGTCGAAAGGATGCTCCAGTATCCCCATCAGCTCCACATGGGTATATCTCATTTCCTTCAGGTATTCCACCAGTCTGTCCGCAAACTCCCGGTAATTATAAAAGCCTTCTTTTCCGTCAGGATGCTTCATGAAGGATCCCACATGGCATTCGTAGATGGCCATGGGCTGCTTGTATACATCCTTCTTGTCCCGGGCCTCCATCCATGCGCCGTCCTCCCACGGGAAGCCTTCCAGCTCCGTGACGATGGACGCTGTGCCCGGGCGGTACTCCGCATGATTGGCAAAGGGATCCGCCTTATAGAGCTTTCTGCCGTCCTGCGCCGTGATCATGAACTTGTACATGACCCCCGTCTCCACGCCGGGGATAAACAGCCCCCAGATTCCCACGGGGCCCAGCTTCTCCATGGGAGCAGCCTCCTCGTCCCAGTCATTGAAGCTGCCGATTACGTGAACCTGCCTTGCGTTGGGCGCCCAGACCCCAAAATAGACTCCCTCTTTCCCGTCCTCGCAGGACAAATGGGCCCCCAGCTTCTTGTAGATGTCATAGTGCGTCCCCTGAGAAAACAGATACTGGTCGGCTTCGGATATGAAGACCTTTTTTTCCTTCTCCATCTTGCTATACCACCTTTCATGCTACAAAATCTTTTTCTGTCAGAACTACCATATCTTCATCATCATACCGCTTTGCAAGAAGTATGTCGAAGAAATGTCCCAATGTCTTTCTGCTGGCATGCCGGATCGCCTCGTCCACGATCCGCTTCACGTCCACCACCGTCACCACATGGTCGATGGTCTGCAGCTCCTCGATCCGGGTATGCAGCGCCAGCACTCCCAGTTCATCTATGGAGTACTCCATCTCTCTGGCATACCGCTTCCCGAACAGCACCAGCATATCGTTGCTCAGCGCCTCCACGTCCACTCTTGCCGTGAATGCGCCTGACAGCTCCTGATTCGCCGCAAACAGCTTCTGTATCGCCTTCTTCGTGTCCTCCAGCACCACCACGATTCCCAGCCGCTCCTGCTGCAGGGATCTGTAAAGCGCCCTCGCCGTGTCCGGATCCATGCCGGACGCCTTATAGATGATCAGTGCGCCGCTGTTCATCTCCTCAAGAGTCTTCCTTACGTTTCTGTCGTTCAGGTCTCGGCCCGATATCTTCGCTACCTTTCCGGCAAAGTTGCTGTCCGCCATCTTGATCTCACGGATCATGTTCTTCGCCAGCGTCAGGGTGTCCATGCCTTCCTCCCCCGTGATAACGATGTTTCCGGTATACGCCGCCATGCTGACGTTGTCGATGGCCTTCACCAGCTGCTCTCTGGCACGGCGGCTCTGGACGAAGGGGGCAAAAAGCTCCTTCTCCTCTCTGGTCAGCGCCCGTACCTTGGCCTTGTCCCGCTCTACGGGCGGCCGCTCGGAATTCTGCCGGCCCGGTTTCTGCTGGTCATCCTTCTTATGGCCCGGGCTCTGCTGGCCGGATTTCTTGTGCCCCGCCTTCTGCTCGGCCTTGTGCTGTGCGTCACTGCCCGCCGCCTTGTCAGAACTGCGGGATGCCTCCTTCCGTTCAGACTCCGGATCTCCTCCCACGGCTTCGTCCGCATTCACGACTTCTTCCGTATCTATGTCCTCCGCTGTATCTATGTCTTCTTCTGTATCTATATCCTTCTCTGTATCTATGTCCTCTTCTGTATCTATGTTCTTGCTTATTTCTTCATCTATGTCCTCTTCTGTATCTATGTCCTCGCTTATTTCTTCATCTATGTATTCGTCTGCATCATTGTCCAGCTCTGTATACATATCTGCGTCCACATCCGCATCTGTGTCCATGTCCTCTGCATCATCTGTGTCGTCTGCATACTCATCCAGCTCAGGATCTTCAAAGTCTTCCGCATCAAAATCTTCTGCGTCTTCTTCGGTATCTCCAAAGCCTTCAGGCTCTTCAAGGTCATCAAAGCCTTCCACCCCATCAAGTCCATCAGATTCTTCAGATTCATCAAATTCCTCAAGCTCTTCGGAAGCTTCAGACTCATCAAATTCCTCAGGCCCTTCAGATTCTTCGGATTCATCAAATTCCTCAAACCCTTCAGACTCTTCGGATTCATCAAATTCCTCAACATACCCATATTCTTCCGGCTCTTCGGAATTCTCAGCCTCCTCGGAGTAATCCTCCTCTTCCAAGTCCTCCTCCGAAAGCCCTTCTGACACTCCTGATTCTTCTGGTTCTTCGGAATCCGCTGTCTCTCCTAAATAATCCGCTGTCTCTGCGTCCTCCCCAAAATACGCATCGGTATCATCGGCTTCCTCTGCCACGTCTCCTTCTTCAGCGCCGGCCTCCGATCTGCCTATGGCTTCCTCTGCCTCAAGAACCGCCAGCTCCTCTATTTCATTCGCTCCTTCAGACTCTGTGCCGTCATCGGCAAACCTCATGATGTCCTCAAATGATTCTTGCTCTGTCTCCTCCGGTTCCGTCTCCAGCTGTTCCAGCAGCCCATCCCTGACGGCAGCCTCGAACTCGGTAAACATGGGGCCTGTCTGCTGAAGGACATGCTGCCGCACTTCCTCCCTGCGCTTCTCTTGGTTCTCTTTCTTCATCCGCTCCCATTCAGCCAGAATGTCCTCTATCTTCATCTGGCCGGTGATCTGCTTCTCCACTGCTGCGCTCTCGGGCATCACGAGCCGGATCTGGCCGTCGGACTCCTGGGAGAGCACGCCGGCCAGCTCTCTGGGAGGCTGCGCCGACAAGGATTCCTCCCCATTCTCTTCGGAAATCTGTGCCGCCAAGGTCTCCTCCCGCATCTGCTCCATGACCTGACTTCCGATCTGGTCCGCTGCCGAAGCATTCGTTGCCGCCAAATGTTCCGCTCCTGCCACCAAGCGCTTCGCCTGCGCTGCCGGAGAACTCCCTTCTGCCGGACGTTCTGCCTGCGCTGCCGGGCCTTCGATCCCCTCTGCCGGGGAACTCTCTTCTTCCGGACGTTCTGCTTCCACCGCAGCCCTCTCTTCATAAACGGTACTTCCCGCCGGTCCCCCTGGGCTTATCTCCTGCGCCATATCCGAGGGCACACCCTTGAGCTCTCCCGTCTCCCCAAAGAACACTTCTACTTCGTCTTCGTCTTCCGGCTCCTGCAGAAACGTCTCCTCATCCGATGCCGGCAGGCTCTCACGGCCCTCCATGTCCTCTGATTCTGCGCCCGGTTCCGACATTGGCCCTATAGGAGAGCGGGCGGTCTCGTCCGCTCCCAGCACCTCCTGCAGACCTGCCGCCAGCTCCTCCTGCAGATTGATGGTATTGAACTTTCCTACATCCATGGTCTTGACCTGAATGTCCAGTCCTTCCTCGGCCGCAGCCCCGGCTTCCCCGGCGGCTCCTTCTTGTCCGTGCCCGGCATTCCAGTCCTCCTGCTGCCCGTAAAGCTCCTCCTGCTCCTGCGGCACGCCGCCGTTCTCTTCCTGCCACTCCTGATCAAGAGCCTCTTCCTGTCCCTCCGGCTCCGAACTCGTTTCCTCCGCTGCCGACGGCCGGTCGTATCGGTCAAAGCGATGGTCATAGGCCTCCTGCTGGGCAGGGGTCAGAGGCTGGTGCAGCATCTT
Organism: uncultured bacterium; assembly: GCA_947565325.1. Taxonomy (GTDB): domain Bacteria; phylum Bacillota; class Clostridia; order Lachnospirales; family Lachnospiraceae; genus Acetatifactor. Next base: position 2,363 of record CANOFQ010000017.1, on the reverse strand, counting down.
CAGCTCCATGGCCTTCACCACATATTTCCCTTCGCCGAACCATAGGATCAGCTCGTCACATTCCTCCACGCACCGGGTGCCCAGCCCCACCCTATGATAGAGATAGGCCAGCTCATAGGCCCACTTCTCCCTATAATCCCTCTTCTTCAGCTCCTCAAGGACACCGATCCGCTCCTCAAGACTCACGTCCTGCGCCTCGTAGATCTTATACTGCAGGATATAGCGCCCCGGATCCTTGGGGGCCGCCTGCACGAATTCCTTATAGAAATTTACCGCCTGCACGAAATCCTCGGTCTTGACGCACAGCTCGCAGAGGGCATAACAGATGGTTCTGCCCCCCGGCCTCCTCTCATAGGCCAGCAACAGCATGTTCTTCGCATCATCATACCGTCTGTTGATCTTGTACAGATCGCTGACAGTGCAGAGCATCATGACGCTCTTCACCCGCCGCCAGTCGATACCGTCCGCTATCTCAGCCGCCTGAGCGTAATCCCCCTCCGCTATCAGCCGGTTTATCTCGTCCGCTCTTACCTTATATTCATATTTATCCAAAGTACCCGCTCCCATCTTTGGCATATCACCTGCTTTAAATTTTAGTTTACCACAGTACTTGTACATATGTCAAAAATAAAAAGCAGAAATTATATTAAATCTTTTCACTCTCCCTGAGAGCCGCTTCCAAAATTCTTAGCACCGCAGGCATAAGCCGAGCGGATACTTTCTGCCGAAAGTTTGCATAGTCATAGTCTAAGTGCCCCGATATGGCCGGAATTCCCAGAAGCAGGTGGAAGTTCTCACCACCATCACCGCCATGCTTCCATAGCCGCAACACCTATTCTGATTCCCTATAGTGGACAGAAGATGGGCCTTGTTCCAGTCATCAAGACCCACGGATATGGAAAGTGGGGCATAGACATACCGATTCAGGATCCCCAATGCCATCACAGCCACAGCGCCACATGCATTTCGGCAGCACATACGGATTCCGATATTTTCCGGCCATAAGCTTATACATTTTTGAGTCAGGGGCAGGAAAAAAGCAGATTCCTGTTTTTAACAGAAATCTGCTTAAGCAAATGACATTTCCTATGAACAGCAACCACCTTCTTACAGTCCAAAGGACTGCAGGATCTTCGCAAACTCTTCCGATCGTGAAAAGCCTTCCAGCACTTCCTTGCGGCCGGTTCCGCCGGAAAGCCGTCCTACCCAGTCACTTTTGCCCGCCGGATCGGAATCTCTGTCCATAAAGGTCTGGTAGAGGGTTTCCACAAATTCTTCATTGCTTGTCTCCTTGTTAGCATATTCTTCTGAGAAGAAGAATGATTTCGCCGTACTCTCCGGAGTTTCCTCCCCTCTGGCAATCCGGCCTACCCAGTCAGCAAGCCCTTCTGCGTCACTGGGCCTGCCCAGCACTTTATTGTAACATCTCTCCACAAACTGATTCACTCCGGATCCAATCACCGTCTCATTTGTCTGCATATTGCCTCTGGAAATATTATAACTGCTACAGAGTTTATCAAACTCCTCAGAATTGACAAAGCCGGCCAACACAAATGCTCTGGAATTGCCGTTTGCCAGCCTTTCCAACCAAGTGCTCCTGCCTCCTTCGTCCGCTTCCCGGTCAAAGAAGGTGCGGTAAAGGATATCCACATAGGTTTCGTCCGAAACATTCTTATTCATAAATTCATCGCTCATGATAAAGCCGTTGGCGATGCCGGCTCCGTCGATTCTATGGGTAAGGAGGCGCCTTGTCCAGTCGTTCAGCCCTTTTTCCTCCGCCTCCCTGCCAAGGGCTACTGTATACATACGGGAAACAAATTCTCGTACCTGAGGTTCCGCCGGGTTTTCTGCAGGTTTATACTTGTCGATATTCTGCCCAAAGTTCGGTATAATCTCATTCCATGACTGCACACCTATGACGGGAAGGCACTGCTGCGCAATCCAGTTTGCATCTTCCTCGCTGCCGCTGCCTATTCTGCGGTAAACCTCCCGTGCCAGAGGATAGAGCCTGAAATCAAGCGATAACGGTCCCTCCGCAGTGTCCACTGTACCGTCATTACTGTAATGGATCACAAAACTGTCAACCATGGGATCATACAGAGCAGCGTAATAAGTATATGCCAGAGCCGCTGCCTGTACCGCCTCGCCCTGTGCTCTCGTATAGCCTTGTTCGGTCAACATAATACGATGTTCTTCGCCAAAATTTTCACGAACATAATTGGTCAGTACAGAAAGATTGCTCCCGTCTATAAAAGGCGTATCTACACTATTTGTAGTTAAAGTAAGGCCATAGATGCCCTCGCGCTCATTCCAGATATCTGCGTGATAGAGCTGTGCGGGATACGGATGGTAAGAAAGCGACC
>CANOFQ010000016.1 GCA_947565325.1 uncultured bacterium | reverse complement strand
TGGCCTCCCCGGCACGCCTCCCTTCCTCGTACTGCTCCTTTTTCATGTCCTCGATTGCTTTGCACATACTGGCCTCCCCGGCACGCCTCCCTTCCTCGTACTGCTCCTTTTTCATGTCCTCGATCGCTTTGCACATATTCACGCTTCCCTCCTCTTCTTCTATTTCAAGCTCTACATCTGCACATTCCTCTATCACTCTCGCCGCCCTGCGATCCAGCCTCCGAAACCCTGCGTTCTCTGTCAGCAGCGTTCTCATGGCGTCCTTGTCTTTAGTATACTTGAAAAAAGCGACCACCTCCCTCAAATTAGTACGAAAGCGTCCCAACAGCTGCGGATCAATAGAATAGGGCTCGATCAGGTGAATCCGATAGTTCTCCACAAAGGGCAGTATCTCCTCATCCCGCAGATCCAGCATTTCATGTATGGACAGCGGTCCGTCCCACTTACCCCCATGAAACAGAATCACCAAAGTGATCACGGGAATCAGTTTATCTTCCTTATAGAAGCCGCTCAGGTATTCCCCTGCGTTTTTCCCTACTGCATCCTTCGACCTCCGATGGGAGCGGGCCGCCTGCTCCACCTGAGCTGCGTACTGAAGTGCGTCATACAGCATATTCTTCACCGGCATGGCATAATGAACCTCCGACTGGTTCTCGCTTCCCAGAATCAAGTAAGCCGCACTCCCGTCCCTCTTGGCCGCCAGACACTTCAGCCCGTCCCGATACCGCTGCTGGGGAACTCCCACCCTGTCAGCCCCATAGGGCACAGCTATCTGTGCCGTGTCCATGGGCAGCAGCTTGTCAGGCTCTATCACCTGCCGTCCGCCATATATCAGAAAGTTAAAAGCATCCGCAAACACCTCGCTGTCCGCCATATACTCTTTCGTAACAGTATCCTTCCTGCCCATACCCTGCCTCCCTGCTCTTTCTTAAGCCTCCACGGCAAAAAGACAGAGATTAAAAAGCCTGCGTCCCTCATGGCGCAAATCCATCCCTTCAGCCTTCTGCCGCATTCGTTGTCACCTTGTCACTTGAGAATTCTCCGGCAGAAACTGCCTGAAATGTGATTTGAATAAAAGAAATCTCAGATGTTTATGCCTTTATCCTATATGAAAAACTTTTTTCTGTCAATACCAAACTCACTATTTTCACGGCATACCAAACTCACCATTTTCACGGCGTTTCAGTATCGGCTTCGGTATCGGCTTTCGGCATCCGATCCAATGCTCTATAAACTAAACTCCGGGGCGGCAAAAGCCTCTGAGAAAGCCTCTCCCAAAAAGCCTGAGAAACCATCGCAAAAAAAGACAGCCGGGCCCCTTGCCATGCTCCTTCTGCTATGCTAGACTGAATCAAAGACCCTGCTGCAAGCAACAGGGTATCAATCTTGCAGCGCTGCAGGCAGCGGGGTCTTTGACCCTTGCGGCATTCGCAAAGCCAATTATGAATTGGCTTTATGCTCGTGCAAGCAACGGCATAAAGTCAGCGAAGCCGACTTGACTCATTGTTTGCGGGAATAAAACCCTGCACATACAAAACAAGAAAACAAATTTTGCCAATTCTCAGCCGTACTTTGCCATATATGGCAAAACGGCCAAAATCCAAGGAGGCATGACGCTTGAAAAAGAACAGACAACGACTGGTAGTAAAGGTAGGCACATCCACTCTGACTCATGAATCCGGTGCGCCGAATCTGCGGCGGATGGAGCAGCTTGTGCGGATTCTGGCCGATCTTCGGGGTTCAGGGCACGAGGTAATCCTTGTGTTCTCCGGTGCCATTGCAGCGGGAACGGCCCGGCTGGGCCTGCAGGAACGTCCCGGCGAGCTGCGGATGAAGCAGGCGGCGGCAGCCGTAGGGCAGTGCCGTATGATGCATATCTTCGATCAGTTTTTCGCCGAATACAATCAGACCGCCGCACAGATCTTACTGACGGAGGAGGACGTGGAGGATCCCGGCAGAGCAGAGCACCTGCAGGGCACCTTCTCCGCACTGCTGGAAATGGGTGTCATACCCGTGGTAAACGAGAACGACTCCGTCTCCTCCGCCGAAATCGAAACCGGACGACAGAAGGTGCTGGGCGACAACGACTCTCTCTCTGCCATCGTGGCAAGGCTTTGCAGGGCAGACCTGCTGATCCTGCTCAGCGACATCGACGGGCTCTATGATGCGGATCCCAAGGCAGATCCCAATGCCAGACTGCTCCATCGTGTAGATGCCCTGACACCGAAAATTCTGGAAATGGCTGGCGGGGCGGGCTCCTGGCGAGGCACGGGAGGTATGGCTACCAAGCTTTCCGCCGCCCGCATCGCCATGGATGCCGGATGCGACATGGTGATCGCCAACGGAGCCGGCATGGAGAGCCTATATGGAATCGTAGCGGGGCAGGACATCGGCACAAGATTTCACGCTCCAGCGAAGGAGGCATCCCTATGAACATTTCACAGGACCTGTCACAAACCACTTCACAGGATATGACCTTGCTGCGGCAGGCGCAGGCGGCCAAAGCCGCCTCCTATATCCTCTCTACTGCCGGAACGGCAAAAAAGGATGCGGCCCTGACGGCTATTGCGAATATCCTTCATGCCCGGCAGGGGGAATGGCTGGCCGCCAACACCTTGGATCTGGCCGCCGCCAGAGAGGCAGGCATGCGGCCTGCCCTTTTGGACCGCCTGACCCTGACCCCCGAACGAATCGCAGGAATCGTGGACGGGGTCCGGCAGATCATAGCTCTCCCGGATCCTATCGGACGGGTGGACAAAATGGAAACCAGACCCAACGGCCTTATCATCGGCCGGAGACGGGTGCCCTTGGGCGTGATGGCCATCATCTTCGAGGCCAGACCCAATGTCACCGTGGATGCAGCGGCGCTGTGCCTGAAATCCGGCAATGTCTGCATCCTGCGGGGCGGCAAAGAGGCCATCCGCTCCAACCGCTGCGCTGCCGTCCTGATGCGGGAGGCCCTTGTGCAGGCGGGGCTGCCCGAGGACTGCATCTGTCTGGTGCAGGACACCAGCCGGAAGACGGCAAATGAGCTGATGCATCTGGACGGCTATGTGGACGTGCTGATCCCCAGAGGCGGCGCCGGACTCATCCGTACCGTGTCCAAGGAGGCCAGCGTCCCGGTGATCCGCACCGGCGAAGGGATCTGCCATATCTACGTGGACAGCGAGGCTGATCTGGACATGGCCGCCAATATCCTATATAACGCCAAATGCTCCCGCCCCTCCGTATGTAACGCCGCAGAATGCGTTCTGGTGCATCAGGCCGTGGCAGAGGCCTTCTGGAAAAAGGCTCTTCCCCTGCTGGCCCGCCACGAGGTGGAGCTGCGGGCGGACAAGCCGGCGCTGGCACTGATACAGTCTCTGGGAGGCCAGGCCATCCCTGCGTCGGAGGAAGACTGGGACACGGAATATGACGATTATGTCCTAGCCATCCGCACAGTAACGGATCCGGAGGAGGCCATCACCTTTATCAACGCCCACGGCACCGGCCATTCCGAGAGCATCGTCACAGCCAACTATTTCAAGGCCCAGCGCTTTCTGGACGCAGTGGACGCAGCGGCGGTCTATGTCAACGCCTCCACCCGCTTCACCGACGGCGGCGAGTTCGGTCTGGGCGCAGAGATCGGCATCTCGACTCAAAAAATGCATGCCCGGGGGCCCATGGGTCTGGAGGAGCTGACCAGCAGCAAATATGTCATCTACGGAAAAGGACAGGTGCGGTAGCCTCCCAAAATCTTAGTGCGAAAAGCCAGACTTCCGACTAATAATAGAACCAGAAAAGCAAGGAATCGATAAAAACTACTTCTGAAAAGCCCCATAAAAAGCAGCTCAGAAAAAGCGACTTCTGAAAAGCCCCATAAAAAGCAGTTCACAAATTTCAAAAGACTATGTATGACAAAAGGAGCTTTCTGCCATGGAAATGCAACATACACAAAATAAATCCTTCGGTTTCATCGGCATAGGAAACATGGGCGGCGCACTGGCCCGGGCAGTCCGGAAAAACGTGCCCGGTTCCCGGCTCCTCCTCTCCAGCCGCACTCCCGGGAAATCCCGGCAGCTGGCTGGGGAGCTGGAGGCCCGCCCCTCTGACAATACTGTCATCGCCCAGAGCTGCCATTATATCTTCCTCGGAGTCAAGCCCCAGATGATGGAAGACGTGCTGACGGAAATCGCACCCGTTTTAGCCGGGCGAAGCGACCGCTTCCTGCTGGTGACCATGGCGGCAGGCCTGACCATTGCCCGCATCCGGGAGATGGCAGGCGGCGATTATTCCGTCATCCGCATCATGCCCAACACGCCCGTCTCCGTGGGAGAGGGAATGATCTTATACGCCTGCAGTCCGGAGGTAAACGAAACAGAAAAGCAGGTCTTTCTGGAGGCCTGCGCTGCCGCCGGGCGGTTCTGTCCCCTTCCGGAGCATCTGATCGACGCCGGCTCCGCCGTCTGCGGCTGCGGCCCCGCCTTCGCAGACCTATTTCTGGAGGCCCTTGCAGACGGCGGCGTGGCCTGCGGCCTGCCCAGAGCCCTCGCTCTGGAGTTCGCAGCCCAGATGCTGGCCGGCTCCGCCAGACTGGCTCTGGAATCCGGTCAGCATCCGGGCATGCTCAAGGACGCTGTCTGCTCTCCGGGCGGCACCACCATTCAGGGAGTCCGGAAGCTGGAGGAGGCCGGATTCCGGGGTGCGGTCATGAACGCCGTGATCGCCGCATATGAAAAGACACTGGAACTGAAATAACACAGCAAATCATGTCCTTTATGAAAGGAGGCACTCATATGTTTATCTGTCCAAAATGCAAAAGCCTCATGACCATTCCCGCCTGCGGCCATTGCGGCCACATCATCCCCAGCCCTGATCACATCTGGCAGTTCACCGATGCGCCGGACATGGTGGTCGATGGCGACGGGGACAAATACATAGGCTATGAGCACATAGGCGAGAACTATTCCGGCCGCCTCAAAAACCTGCTCGGTGAAAGAGACATTGTGTTTGCCAATGAGGTATCCTCCCTTCTGCCCTCTGCCGAACCGTCCAGCAGCCCCTCCGCTGAACCATTTGGATCCTCCGCTTCACTGAAGACTGAACCCCAAAAATCCGCAGTCATCCTTGATCTGGCCTGCGGAGACGGCTGTTTCACCGTGCCCTGCGCCCGGAACGGCTCGAAGCTCATCGCCGGGGACATCTCCAACACAATGCTCCGGCTGCTGCAGGAGAAAGCGGCCCATAACCACATCTCTCTGGAAAATGTCACCCTGTGTCGCATGAACGCACTCGAGATTCCTCTTGCTGACGAAAGCGTAGATATCGTCGTGGCCAACAGTGTGCTGCACCTTATCTCAAATCCCCAGAAGGTTCTCCATGAAATATACCGCTGCCTGAAAAAGGGCGGGTGCTTTGTCTGTCAGGACGACCGGCCCGGAAAGAACCCGAACGAGGATGCCTCCCGCAAGAGGGATGCTGACACCCAGAAATATGATGAGCTTGTAAATGCTTTCTACAGCGGCTATTGGCAGAAGCTCATACCCCAGGGCATACTGCCGAAAAAGTACAGCTGGAAATTCGACCGCAGCCAGCTCTGCGACAGCCTGTTCACCGAAAAAGAGGAGCGGCTGATTCAGCGCAGCGTACCATTTGAGGTCACTCTGGAGGACGGATTCCTGCACCGGATCCTGAGACGGGGCTTTTCCGACCAGACCTGTGTGCCCAAGGAAGCCCATGAAAAAGCCGTGAACGAGCTTCTTGCCGAATTCCGCCAAAAATACGGCGAGGATTTCGGCAGGACCTTGTTCCACGGCATAGAAAACGATCTATTGATCACGATATACAGAAAATAGTCCCGTCAATCAAATACCCCGCAGCAAGCTGACGGGGTATCAAGCTTGATTCGCAGCAAGCTACGGGGTATTTGACCCTCGCGGCATTCGCAAAGCCAATTATGAATTGGCTTTATGCTCGTGCGAGCAACGGCACAAAGTCAGCTTTGCTGACTTGACTCATTGCTCACGGGAATAAGGACGATCCCCCCTGGGGGACACTGGTGCTTGAGGGCGTGCAAAGTCTGTTGCGGTACACTCAGGTCTATGTAAAACAGTTTGCCCAGAAGGAGATGGAGCGGTTCGGCCTGCAAGAGAAAAGGGAGTCGACAGCCAGAGACCGGGAATCGGACAAGGCCGAACAGCGAGTGGCGAAGATTGGCCAGCGCACGCCCCGTTACGAATCGCCCAGACTCCCCTGATCCTTCAGAAGCTCCGCGATCAGATGCTCCACCTCCTGCAGCTGCTCTCTGGAGCTTTCCCGATGGCTCTGCCTGCGGTACTGGGAGGGAGACATGCCCTTCAGGGCATGAAAGGCCTTTGCGAACACCAATGCGTCATTGTAGCCGCAGGATAAAGCGATGCTCTCTATGGGGTAGGCGGTGGACTCCAGAAGCTCCCTTGCCTTGGTGATGCGGAAGGTGGTGAGAAACTGCTGGGGAGACATCCCCAGATAGTTCTGGAACAGCGTATACAGATAACTCCTATTGATGCAGACATAATCCGCCACGTCCGTGACCTTGATGGGATTACAGTAGTTGCTCTGGATAAAGGATACCGCCTTTTTCACATACTGATTGCCCTTGTCCCCCTCCTCCTTGGCCACCACCCCAGCGCTCTGGGCCAGAACGGACAGAAAGACTCCCAGCAGCCCGTTCCTCCGCAGATCATCCGCCACGCCGAAGGTATTATGCTCCATCATGTCCTTCACGATGGCGTACAGCTCCTGATCCCGGCTGCAGGCGAAAACGGGATGTCTCGCCGACAGTCCCATGGCTTCCAGATATTCTCCCGCCCTGCTGCCGCCGAAGCCCACCCACAGATAGCTCCACGGCTCCTTTTCGTCCGCCTGATAGAAGGCCAGCTCGTTGGGCTGAATCAGAAAACCGTACCCGGCCTCCAGACGGTATTCCTTGTCATGGAAACGAAACAGCCCCTTGCCGCTTAACACATAATGGATCAGATAATGAGGCTTAGAAGCGGGGCCGAAGCTATGGAGCCCTTCGGTCTGGGAACAGCCGCAGCAGTTCACATACAGACTGCCGATCTTGTCATTTCTGAAATCCAGCTTGAACGCCTTCTCCATCTCCTGCTTCTCACCCCGTTTCCACCCACACTCTCCATCCCTCTTCCGGGCCGTCCACCCGCCTGCCCACACTACCCTTCCTCAGATCTGACGGACGGCATCACACCCGAGGACAACAGGGCACCCTCTCGCCCTTCACGGCGTCAGGCCCGAGGACAACAAGGCACCCTCTCGCCCTTCACGGCGTCACGCCCGAGGACAACAAGGTACCCTCTCGACCTTCACGGCGTCACGCCCGAGGACAACAAGGTACCCTCTCGACCTTCACCGCATCACGCCCGAGGACAACAAGATACCCTCTCGCCCTTCACGACGTCACGCCCGAGGACAACAAGATACCCTCTCAGCCTTCACGGCGTCAGGCCCGAGGGTGGCGGGGTGCCTTGTGAGGAACCTTACGGAATGTGGAGAGGAGACCTCGGCGGGTCGCATCCAATGATGCGGCCCACCGAAGACAGGGCTCCTCGGAACGCCATGGAGTAACCGAACAAGGTGCTCCGCCGCCCTCGGGCCGTCCCCCTTGGGCATCCCCCCTCAGGCATCCCCCTTGGGCATCCGCCCCCCTCGGGCCGTCCCCCATCCCCTAAAACGCAAACTCCCTCTTCTCCAGATCCTCCTGCACCCTCTCCAGATCCTCCCGGATGTGCAGCTTCTGCGGGCATGCCTTCTCGCACTTCCCACACTTTACACAGTTCTTTGCCTGCTTCCCGTCGCCCAGACGGTTCTCCCAGCCCCCCTTGACCATATTGTAGTTCTGGTACATATGGTAGGTATTCCAGACCCTGAAATTCCCCGGGATATCCACCCCTGCAGGGCAGGGCATACAGTATCCGCAGCCCGTGCAGCCGTTCTTCACCCGCCCCTTGATCAAGGCCACGATCTCGTCTATCTCTCTGCTCTCCATCTCGGACAGAGGCCTGAAAGCCCCGAAGGTCTTCAGATTGTCCTCTACCTGCTCCATGGTGGACATGCCGCTCAGGACCACCTTCACATTCGGCAGACTGCCTACCCACCGCAGGGCGAAGGACGCCACAGATGCCCGGGGATCCAGCGCCCGGAACCTTCCCGTGATGTCCTCGGCAAAGGCTGCCAGCGTGCCGCCCTTCACGGGCTCCATGATCACCAGCGGCACTTGTCTTTCCTCCGCAAGCCTATAGCCCTTCATACCTGCCTGCTGATCCGCATCCATGTAATTGAACTGAATCTGGCAGAAATCCCAGTCCCTATAATTCAGGATCTCCTCAAAGGCATCGTATCCGTCATGGAAGGAGAATCCCAGATATTTGATCTTTCCCTCCGCCTTCAGCTCCTCCAGCCGCTTCACGCAGCCCATCTGGGCCATCTTCCGGAAGCTGTCCCGGTTCAGGGCATGCATCAGATAGAAATCTATGTAGTCCGTCCGGAGTCTGGACAGCTGCTCTCCGAAGATCCGGTCCACGTCCTCCAGGGCGTTCACACTCCAGCAGGGCAGCTTCGTGGCAAGATAATAGGAATTCCGGTCATACCTGCTCATGACCTTCCCCACGAAGGGCTCGCTCTCCCCGTTATGGTAGGGATATGCCGTGTCGATATAGTTCACCCCCGCCTCGATTGCCCGGTCCATCATCCTCTCCGCCGCCGGCTCATCGATTTTGCCCTCTGCCGTCACCGGGAAACGCATACAGCCGAAGCCTAAAAGGGAGGTCTCTATCCCTAGCTTCTCCAGTTTTCTTTTTTCCATTTTCATACCTCCTTGCCCGCAGCCGGCGGGCTCCTGATCAAAGTCCCTGCCTGAATCCTTCCTTCATTTTAGCATCAAACCCCCAAAAACACAAGGACAGAATCAAGTCAATATACTTGACAAACGGGGGCGGCTTTCGCTAGAATGACACATAGGGTGACAGGCGCTTTATCTCACGCCTTACAGTAGCCCTATTCCCTGCAGCAGATCAGACGCAGGAGGCACAAGGAGCTTATATGAAACAGAAATTGCAGAATTTATCCGTCCATTCCAGTACGCTTCATGTAAAACTATTCCTCATGAGCTTTCTGACAGCCTATGCGCTGTCCGCAGCTTTTCATGCGCCGCTGGATCCTTCGGCCTATGAAACTACCATAGACTTCATGATCGCTTCCATTTATGAACTGCTGGGGGAATACGATCTGAAATTTTTCCTACTTCTGCTGCTCTGCACAGGCTTCTACAGCCTGCGGACAAGGGCGTCCGAAACCACAGCATCCGAAATCCCGGCGGCCCAGACTACGACATGCGGGACTTTAATGCAAAAAAGCCCGGCTGTCACTGCCTCAGTGCCCGAAGCTACCGCAGCCTCCAAGACCGCAGGCCGGAACGCCGGTTCGGGGCTGGCCATCTTTTTCTCCCTCTGTCTTCTTCTGGGCCAGAGCTACCATCTGGCCGGAGACGGCTCCTATTGTCTGGGAAGCGCTGTCAACATCATTAAATTCACGCTGTCCCTCACAGGCTTTTCTCTTCTGTTCCGCAGGCTCATCCAGTTCTGCTGTGATTTTCTGGACAGCAGGGATTTTGTCTCCCGAAAGCCCCATTTTTTCACCCGCCATGCTTTTCTGAAATCCTTTCTGATCCTGTCTGCAGCCTTTTTTCCCTTTCTGCTGCTCAGCTTCCCCGGAAATCTGTGCTGGGATGCCATAGGCCAGATAGAGCAGGTTCTGGGGGATGCCCCTTACAGCACCCACCATCCCCTTTTCCACACCTTGATCATGGGAGGCTTCGTAAAAGGCGGCTCGCTTCTGCTCCATTCCCCTGAAGCAGGCCTGTTCCTCTATATGCTTTTTCAGGATGCCTTATTAGTGGCGGCGCTGGCTGCCACCATCGCCGTGCTTTCCAGACGGGGTGCGCATTTAGGGCTGCTCATATGCCTGCTGCTGATCTACTGTGTCACACCGGTATATTCCAATATGGCCTCCACGGCCGTCAAGGACATTCCCTATTCGGCATTCACTCTGGCATACACCATCGGGCTGGCGCTGCTTCTGGAGAAGCCGGAGCGCATCCGGAACAAGCGCTTTGCACTTTTGTTCCTTTCCGTGCAGACCGGAGTCATTCTGTTCCGGAATAACGGTATATATGTGATACTTCTCTCCGGCATCGGCTGCCTGTTCTTTCTGTTTCGGCGCTATCGGACCATTAAAGAACGTCTCTTGTGTCTTCTAACCTCCTTCGGAGGAAGCATCCTTGCTGCTCAGCTGATCCTTTTCCTTCTGGTTCAGGTCACCTCCGCTGCACCGGGAAGCACGGGAGAAATGCTGTCTGTCCCCTTTCAGCAGAACGCAAGATATCTGCAGCTGTACAGGGACGAGATCAGCCCTTCCGAGCGCAGCGCCATCGAGGCAGTTCTGGGAAATGTGGAAACTATAGCGGCTGCCTATCATCCGGCCATTTCCGACCCCGTGAAGGCCCTTTACAACAAAGACGCCTCGGGGGCAGAGCTGGCAGCCTATTTCCGTGCTTGGCTTCAGGGGCTGATCAAGCATCCGAAACCATATTTCGACGCCTTTTTTGTCCATGTCTACGGATGGTTCACGCCTTCTGTCAGCAATGCCATCCGATATGAAGCCGATGGATATGATGCGATACGGCAGGGCGGGCTGTTCCCCAATGCAGAGAAGTTCCTGATATTCTACTATCGGTTTGCCGACCGCATTACCCTGCTGGGTCTGCTGGAAAATATCGGTGCCGCCGTATGGGCTCTTTTCTTCCTCACATTTTATCAGAAAAAGAAGGGGCACCAGGCTGCGCTTCTGGCCGGACTGCCTCTCTGGGTCAGCCTGCTCATATGTCTGATGGCGCCCGGATTCTTCCAGCATCCCCGGTACGCCTTCCCCATCCTTTTCTCGCTCCCGTTCCTATATGGGTTTAGCCTGACCAGGGCTAGGGTCTCGGCGCCGGCCGACGTCGTACCATCCCGGCACCCCTGAAATCTGCGGTGCCCGCTGACACTGGGCAGCACCGGCAGCCCTGATATCTGCGGTGCCAGCCGACACTAGGCAGCGCCGGCAGCCTCGATATCTGCGGTGCCAGCCGACACTAGGCAGCACCGGCAGCCCTGATATCTGCGGTGCCAGCCGGCACTAGGCAGCGCCGGCAGCCCTGATATCTGCGGTGCCAGCCGGCACCACGCCGCCCCTGAGCCCTTGAAATCTGCGGACACCATGACAATATGAGCCCAAGGGCAATAATGTCACAGCAAAAAGCTGCAGACAACCGGAAGTCAGCCAAGGTATGTCCCCGGAAGCCCAATGAAATGCTACCATGAAAGGACTTAAAGCTACCATGAAAGGACTCGCAAAATGAAAATCACAGCCTCAAAAAGACGGATGACCCTTACTATCGGCATTCTATTTATCGCAGCCGCCCTCATGATCTCCTTCTGCTTTTTGCTGCTCCGCAGGCCCAAAGCCCAGCGAGATGACTATAAGCAGATTTCATCCATGAGCTACGATACCGTATTCCTCTCCATGTATCCGCTGGACACCTACAGTGAAGAGGATTTTGCCGTTTATCGCGGCATGACCGTCTTCAAGGCTTCTTACTGTATTCCCAGCTTTTCTGTAATAGAGCAGTATATGAAGCAGGTCGCAAAATCCGGCAACAGCGTCTCTACTGTATATCTGGGCATCCGCCCTGACAAAGCAACGCCCCGGCAGCTGCAGGATCTGGCCCGGCGCTATCCTTCCGCAGCCTTCGAGGTCATCATTTCCTACCCTTCTGCAGACTACTGGAGCGCACTGGAGGCAGATGAATACCGCAAGGTTCTTGGGGCATATATCGACTTTCTTTCCGCACTGCCTGATCTCCCCAACATCCGTCTGTACTTCTATGCCTCTCAGGAATGGCTGGTCTCCAACCCCCAGTGCTACATAAGCGAATGGCTGGTGACCGAGGATATGGCAAGACAGATCATGCTCCACAGCGATTATATCCATAACTATCTGGTCACACATGAAAAAGCAGCCGCCTTTACCCTGCAGCTGACAGAGCTGACAGAAAAAATCAGAAATACGGCAGAGGAACTGCCTGATCTGTCCGGCAGCCATGTGATATTCCTCGGCGACAGCGTCATCGGAAACTATACCGACTGCACCTCCGTTCCCGGTGTCGTCAATGCCCTTTCCAATGCCGACACCTTCAACTGCGGCTATGGCGGCAACACTGCGTCCATGCTGCCGGATTCCCTGATCACGCTGCCCGGCATTGCGGAAGCGCTGGTCAAAGGTGATCTGACTTCTGTGCCGGAGGACGTTCAGGTATACAGCGGGCTCGCCTCCTATCTGGCCGCTCCCTCCTCGGGCCAGAAAACATTCGTGGTCATCTATTACGGACTTAACGACTATTTCATCGGCTGCCCTGTCTCCTCGGAGGATCCCTTTGACATTTCCTCCTACAGCGGTGCCATCCGAAGCGCCGTGGCAACGCTCCGGGCCAGTCTGCCGGATGCCCGCATCATTCTCTGTACCCCTAACCGCTGCCACCAGTTCAACTTCGGAACGGCGCCCCACGGCGAGGAAGACTATGTGCTGGAGGATTATGCGAACGCTGTCATCTCCCTCTCAGAAGAGCTGCAGACCGGGCTCCTGGACACATACCATGATTTTAAGCTCGACCAGAACAACTGGTGCGATTATCTGGAAGACGAGGTCCATCCCAATGCCTCCTTCCGCTTCCTGATCAGCGAAAAACTGATCCGGCTGCTCCAGCTCCAGTAGTGCCGTCTCGGGGAGGTCACTTCGGCCCGCCGCTCCTTTGTCCGTCTTCCGGGGCGGCGCCGGCTCAGCATACCAGCACTCCGCACTTGAAGTTCCTATGCCAATTTTCGAGGATGTTTTTTCGAGCGTGCAGGTTCCGCATTCCTTCAGGGCAGGGCTTCCCGATGCATCTTCTGGCGTTTCTCCCCATTGACCCTGGTCAGTCGGTATTCAAAATCCCTTTTGTCCTTTGCGGACATGACCTCAAGGATCATGCCGGAGAAAAAAGACTGGATCCCTGCCAGCACCATAAAGCCGCAGACGATCAGCGTAGGGAAACGGGGCACCAGGCCGGTCTCCAGATATTCACGAAGGATCGGAATCATGAACAGCAGTGCCGCCGCCACCAGAATCAGGCAGATGGCCCCGAAAAACTGAAGCGGCCTATAATTTCTGTACAGCTGCAGCATCTTGCGTATGACCCGCAGCCCGTCGCTGTAGGTATTCAGCTTGGACACGCTGCCCTCCGGACGATCCCGGTATTCCACCACCACGTTCTCCACCTGCATATTATAGTTCACTGCGTGGATGGTCATCTCCGTCTCGATCTCGAACCCCTTGGAAAACACAGGGAACGTCTTTGCGAACTCATAGCTGAAGGCCCTGTAGCCCGTCATGATATCCTTGATGTCCGTGTGGAACAGCCCGTTGATGCCCGCCCGCATGAAGCTGTTGCCGAAATTATGAAAAGGGCGTTTGTTCTCTGTGAAATAGGTGGAAGAAAGCCTGTCTCCCACCACCATGTCCGCATTCCGGCACAGAACCCTATCCGTCATCTCCTTTGCGCAGTCCAGCGGATAAGTATCGTCCCCGTCTATCATGAGATAGCATTCTGCGTCGATCTCCCGAAACATCCGGCGGATCACGTTCCCCTTGCCCTGCCGGCGCTCCCTGCGAACCACGGCGCCCTGCGCCTTGGCCAGCTCCGCCGTCCGGTCGGTGGAATTGTTGTCATAGACATACACCACCGCATCCGGCAGCGCCTCCCGAACATCCTGCACTACCTTAGAGATGGTCTGTTCTTCATTATAGCAGGGAATCAATACAGCTATCTTATCCATTGGCAGAGATTCCTTTCTGAAATATATCCTGAATACGGCCTGCGCATCATCCGAAATGTAGTATGAAACCTAGCCTGACACGATATAGCCATTATAACACTTATCCCTCTGATCTGCCACTTTTTTTGAACAAAGTCGGCAGCAAGTGAATTCAATCCTCATTTGGACAGGCCTCCCTGCAGCAGTCTGCCGAGGAATTAACCCTTGTTTTCAAAGCGCCCTACTCCCCGTAAATCTTCTCCTTCAGATACCTGATATTCGTCTCGAAGTCCAGCTCCAGCACGGACATATTCCGGATGGTGGCATTACTGTAGGTGCCCGGCTGAGGAATGCTGTCGGACACGATCTCATAGGTGAGCAGCTTTCCTGCCATCAGACTGAGCCTGAAGCATTCAGCCTGTGTCAGATTCGTGGTCAGGTTGGACATCAGCCCCTCTATCAGTCCTCCCGCATTGGTCAGCACCGCCTTTGGCAGCTTTCCGATCACCTCCGTGAGCACCTTTCTCTGGCGCTCCGTCCTGCCGAAATCCGTGCCGATATAACGGTTCCTGCTGTAGGCCAGCGCCTGAGGGCCGTTCAGATGCACCATGCCGCCGGCGCTCACGTCCATGTTGTCCGTGCCCTCGGGTCTGTTCGTAAGCCTGTTATATTCCGACAGATACCCGTTGACGAATACAATTTCGTCTGTGGTCAGCTCCAGATCCACTCCCCCTACCGCATCCACCAGCCCTGCGAAGGCCTCAAAATTCACCAGCAGATAGCGGTGAACCGGAATGTTGAAGTTTTTTTCTATGGTTTCCATCAAAAGCTCGGCGCCGCCGAAGGAATAGGCGGCGTTCAGCCGATTATCGTCATAGCCGGGAATCTCCACGTAGATATCCCGCAGAAGAGAGGTCATATATATTTTCTTCGTCCTATTGCTGACGGAAAGCAGTATCATGGCATCGCTGCGCCCGTCCTCCCCGTTTTCCCGGGAATCATTTCCTATGAGCAGAATGTTCACGACCCCCTGCTCCTTCATAGGCAGGGAAGCCATGGACTCCACCTCCCGGAAGGTCATTTTCCCGTAGGCAAAGCCTACCAGCTGATATAGGCCAAAGCC
The DNA here is from genome assembly GCA_947565325.1 of uncultured bacterium. GTDB lineage: Bacteria > Bacillota > Clostridia > Lachnospirales > Lachnospiraceae > Acetatifactor. Next base: position 5,621 of record CANOFQ010000016.1, on the reverse strand, counting down.
CAGTAAGGCAACGATCAGCACAGCTGCGATCAGCAGCCTGCGCAGCTTTGCCATCAGTCCGGAACCTTTCTTTTTGGGGGGCTTTCCTGCCTTTTTCTTCGTTGAAGCTGTCATTTTTTCCTCCGTCCGGTCTTGTGCCGGCACATTTTCCGTGCCGCACTTCCCTGCAGTCCCTCTTTCTTTTGCTTTCCTTATACCGTCCTCTTTCCCTGCGGGATTTTGCAGAGCTGCTTCTTTTTCCGCCGGAGCACCTTTTTCGGCCGCCCTCCGCCCTGCTGCTTCTTTCCCTGCCGTTCTCGGTCCCGCAGCCCTCCGCCTTGCTTCCTCTTTCCCGGCTGTTCCCCGCCCTGCCATGCCTTGCACCGCACATTCCTTACTTGCGGCCCTCTGCCCTGTGGTTCTCTGCCCTATGACTTTTATCTCTCCTTCTTTAGACTTCCTTTTTCTTGAGTCAATGGCATGCGCACTGCAATCCCAGTCTTCCGATAACAGTCCCCTGTCATCCTGCTCCTGCGGCAAATTCCCGCCGTTCTCTCCCCTTTTCTCATCCGAAAGCTTCCGGAATTCTCCGTAATCCCGTCCCCATTGCTCCTCTGTCAAATTATCGAAGTTCCTGCTGTTCTCTTGCCATTGTCCATCCGCCGGTCCCTCATAGTCGCTGTCGTTCCTCTGCCGCTGCTCTGGCGGCAAATCTTCGGAAGCCTCTATCTTCGCTTCCCGCTGCCCGTCCGGCAAATCTTCCCGTCCGCTGCCGTCCTCCTGCCGCTGCCTCAGCGGTAAATCTCCGTAGTCTTTACCTTTCTCCCCCTGCACTCCTTCTGCCGGAGTGAGCCTTTTCACATCGATGACCTCTATTTCCTTCTCCAGAAACGCCTCCAGTCCACGCTGGATCTGTTCCATCTCATTGTAGCCTTTGCCGTCTCTTCCTTCCATATAGCCTCCCTGACCCCGCCTGCAAGATACTGCCTCGATCCATATATTGGTCAAGCACATATCTTCGCAGGCATATCCGCAATACAACTATGACGACTTCCAAACACAACGTCCTACAGATGCACTCATCTCAGCACGATCTTCCAGTGGTCTTCTTCCGGCACATACTGGAACTCGCTCAAATCCTCATCCTGCATCACCTGAAGAAGTTCATAAAAATCCTTCACCAGATTCACATTTCCCAGATCCTCTTTTTTTACCCAGTGCATCTCCCCTTCCGCTGAAGAGGCAAGCTCTCCCTCATATCTGTCTGCACTGAAAAGAAAAACCAGATATCTCCCGCCGTCTATGGGAAACTGTTTCACGCCGCAGAGTCTGGGATTCAGGATTGTCAGTCCTGTTTCTTCCTTCATTTCACGCACGATGGCCTCCACAATCGACTCGCCCGCCTCCACGTGCCCGCCCGGGAGGGTATAGCCCCTCCAGTCTTCCTTTACCCTGTCCTGCAGCAGATATGCATCCTCGCTGTGTACCAGGCACAGCGCTGTCAATTCGACCCTCTCCGTTTTCGCCATAACCGCTTTCTATACCTCCTCTATTTCCCGCTGAAGCGATCCTATTGTAACCGTTTGGCAAAGCAAGCGCCCCCATGCCGCCCTTCGGTATGCCGATTGCTCTACAACCCTTCCATCGCCGGCCGGACCTCATGACTGAAATGTAACTATACCACAAATCATAGCCTGAGTCACGAAAGAAAACCTTAAATTTTCTTTAAGGATAACACCGTATTGGCCGATCCGAACCCGGCCGGCAGCCCGGCCCGAACATTTCCTGTTCCCAACTTTTCCTTGCAATACAGCCTGCTTTTGTTTATAATGAAAGCTGCTTCTCGGTTTCTATAATGCAAGATTTCCATAACAGAATCAGAGGCAGATCATTATTCTTCAGAACATTCGGCACAGTAAAAACGGTATAACGGAAGAGCAACAAAACATCAAAGATCAGGAAGTCAATGAGGAACACTGCTATGACCATGAACACCATCATAAGCGCCATAAAAAGTATGCATGTCAAGAGCCTTCAAGGAATCCAAGGTCAGGGTATCCCCCTTCCCCGGCACCGCTTCCGGACTGCTGTCCTGTCCTTGTGTACGGCAGTCCTGTTTCTGCTTGCCTCCGTCCTGTCGCCGGGGGCCGCCGCTCCCACGGACGGCGCCGGGAAGCAGACGGATATTCTTTTTCTGCATGACACCCACTCCCACCTGAACAGCTTCCTCACGGTGGAAAACGGCACAGAGGTCACCTTGGGGGGCTTCGCCCGGATCAAGACCCTCATCAGCCAGACAAAGGAAAGGAACCCTGACGCTCTTGTTCTGGACGCAGGAGACTTCTCCATGGGCACTCTGGTGCAGACCATCTTCCACACGGACGCACCGGAGCTGCGGATGCTGGGCGCTCTGGGCTGCGACGTCACCACGCTGGGCAACCATGAATTCGACTACCGCTCCTCCGGGCTGGCAGGGGCGCTGCAGGCGGCGGCCGGAAGCGGCGAGCCCGTTCCTGCCATGGTTCTGTGCAACATCGACTGGGAGACCATGGAGGCGGAGGGCCTTACCCCGGATCAGCAGCTTCTGAGGGACGCCTTCGACACATATGGCATGAAGGATTATGTCGTCGTCACGAAGGGAGACCTGCGGATAGCCGTTCTCGGTACCTTCGGCATAGATTCTCTGGCCTGCGCCCCCACCTGCGTCCTGAAATTCAAGGATGCTGCCGAAGCCGCCTCCGCCGTGGTGAAGGAGATCAAGGAAAACGAAAATGTAGATATGATCGTCTGTGTCTCCCACAGCGGCACCAGCCAGGATCCAAAAAAGTCCGAGGATGAAATTCTGGCAAGGGCAGTGCCTGACATAGACCTGATCATCAGCGGCCACACCCACACTGCTCTCCACCAGCCCATCCGGCACGGAAACACCTACATCGTCTCCTGCGGAGAATATGGAAAAAACCTGGGTTCTCTTTCTATGACACAGATGTCAGATGGCCGCTGGAGGGTGGATTCCTATGCCCTTCTGCCCGTCACTGAAGCCGTTTCCGCCGATGGGCCTACACAGGAAAAGATCGACAGCCTTCTGGAAAAGGTGGATTCCGGCTATCTTGCCGATTTCGGCTATGGCAGAAAGCAGGTTCTGGCCCGCAACAGTGTCCCCTTCGCCACCTCCTCCGACTTATACGAGATCCATACCGAGCATAATCTGGGCAGTCTTCTGGCCGATGCCTTTGCCTACACGGTGGAACATGCGGACATTCCGAGAGGCGCTCCCGTGGATGTTGCCATCGTCCCCTCCGGCTGTGTCCGGGACACCTTCGCCACCGGCGACATCACCGTGGAGGATGTTTTCAACGCCTATTCTCTGGGCATCGGGCTGGACGGTGTCCCCGGCTATCCCCTGATCAGCATCTACCTGACCGGCGAGGAGCTGCGGACCGGTGCCGAGATCGATGCCTCCGTGTCCGACTTCATGGGCGCTGCAAGGCTATACCTCAGCGGCTTCCATTTCAGCTTCAATCCCCACCGCATTCTGCTGAACAAGGTCACGGACTGCTATCTCACCGACGAAGCGGGGGGCAGGACGGAAATTGAGGACGATAAGCTCTATCATATTGTCTGTGACCTTTACAGCGGTCAGATGCTGGGGGCAGTGACGGATGTGTCATATGGCATACTGTCCGTGCAGCCCAAGTTTGCGGACGGCACTCCCATCGAAAACATCGAGGATGCCATCATCAGAACCGCAGACGGAAAAGAAATCAAGGCATGGGCCGCCATCGCCGGGTATCTGGAGTCCCTTCCGGACAAGGACGGAGACGGCATCCCCGACGTACCCCAGAGCTATGCTTCCCCTGAGGGGCGCAAGGTGGTGGTGGACAGCCGGGCCATAGGAGATCTGCTGAAAGGTCTCAACAAATATGCCGTGGCCATTATCGCTGCGGCGGTTCTCATTCTGGCGCTGGTGATCCTGCTGCTGGTGCTGATTGTAAAGCTGATCAGAAAGCAAATCAGAAAACGCAGAAAATGAGCCACCCCACAGCAAACTGCTGGGTATCTACTCCTAGTTTCATCCTTCAGAACATTGCAAGCAGTGAGGTATTAAACCCATGAAGGAATAAATTAGACAGCCACAGAGTCTGATGCCGTCCACAGAGCCAGACCGGGGAGAGGGCTTACGCCTCCTCCTCTTTCTTTTTCAGGAAAACCGCTCTCTGCACCGCTCCTGCGCCGTACCGCCTGCGAATGCTGTCCAAGGCATGGTCCAGCCTCTCCAGCTTTTCATAGTCTCTGTCATCGAAGAGGGACAGCTGCCTGCTCTCTCCCTCCCGAGTGACATGGCTGGCATAGATCCCCAGAAGGCGGATGGGCGTACCGTCCCACAGCTCGTCAAAGAGCCGGCAGGCTGTCTCATGGATTTCATCCGTAATATTGGTGGCGTGCTCCAGAACACACTGGTGGGACACCTTTCTCAGGTCAAAAAAACGGATGGCCACCGATACCGTCTCTGCCCGGGCCCCGTCCCGCCTGAGCCTTCCTGCCACGTTCTCCGCCAGGGACAGCAGGATCTTTTTTGCCGTTTCCTTGTCCGCCACATCAAAGGCAATGGTAGTGGAATTGCTGTAGCCCTTGTTGTCCGGCGGCTCTGCCTCCACCGGAGAATCATCCCTGCCGTTGGCGGAATTCCAGAGGGCCTCCCCATGCTTTTTCAATGCGGAGCGCAGCATTCCCGGATCCGCCTGCGCCAGTTCCCCTATGGTACGGATCCCCAGCCCCTTCAGCTTCTGTTCTGAGGCCCCGCCCACGAAAAGCAGCTCCCGCACCGGAAGAGGCCACAGCTTTTCCCGTATCTCCTCCGGGAACAAGGTATGCACCCTGTTGGGCTTCTCGAATTCCCCGGCCATCTTGGCCAGAAGCTTATTGCAGGAGATGCCCACGTTCACGGTAAAGCCCAAGCTGTCGTAGATTTCATCCTTTATCCTATGGGCCGCCTCCAGCGGACTGCCGAACAGCTTCTCCGTCCCCGTCATGTCCATGAAGGCCTCGTCTATGCTGTACTGCTCCACCACATCCGAATATTTCCGCAGGATTTCCATAAAGGCTCCGGAGCATGCGGCATACAACTCCCGGTCAGGAGGCACCACCAGCAGCCTCGGGCACTTCCGCAGGGCATCCACGATCGGCTCCCCCGTCTGCACCTTGTATTTCTTTGCAGGAATGGACTTTGCCAGAATGACCCCGTGGCGCATGGCCATGTCGCCGCCCACCGCAGAGGGGACGGAGCGCAGATCCGGCCCCTCCCCGCCGCAGCGGAGCCGGCGGACTGCCTCCCATGACAGAAACGCACTGTTTACGTCTATATGAAAAATGATTCTGCCGCCTGCCATACAGCCTCCTCCTTCTCACCCAGCTTTATAGCCTTATAGCTTCGCAGCTTCACGGTATTACTGTCTTGCTGTCTTGCCGCTTTGCAGTTTTGCAGCGATTTTGCCGTTTTGCAGTTTTATCTTTAATGTCTGTCAATCTATGCTCATTATATCAGAACATTTGTTCTTTGTAAATAGAAAAACATACTTCGGACAGACAGCACAATGCCTTTGAGGAATCTATGGGGAAATTTTCTCTTTATAAAGCCTCAT
>CANOFQ010000015.1 GCA_947565325.1 uncultured bacterium | reverse complement strand
GAGCTGCGGGAGGGGGTCTCCTCCTACGGGCACAGGATCGACAAGCCCTCGGCGGTGATGAGCACGGCGGAGGCGGTTTCCGTGTTCTATCAGGCCATGATCACGGGGTATTATTATGGGGACGGCGTCATCAGCATGGAGAGTCTGGTGCAGAATCTTGTGGGCGCAGTGTCCAAGGAGAACAAGGATGACCTGGAGAAGGTGAAGGGATATTTCAATACGGTCATCAGGGACAAGAGCAGCAAAGAGGGTGGATTATGGAAAGAGTATTACGAGGCCAGAAAATGGCTCAGATAGTGCTGCTGCCCGTGCGGCACCACAGCCCGGCCTGCGCCTTTCATGTGGGCAGGACCATCGAGAGCCTGCGGCCCTGCGTGATTCTGGTGGAAGGGCCGGACAATGCCAATCCGCTGATCCCGGTGATGGTGCATGAGGAGACCAAGGCTCCCTTCGCCATTTACTATTCCTATCATGACACCGCTGCCCGGCTTTCGGAGGAGAAGGAACATTACAGATGCTATTACCCCTTTTTGGATTATTCCCCGGAGCTGGCCGCCCTGCGGGCGGGGAGTGAGCTGGGAATTCCGGCGGCCTTTGTGGATCTGCCCTACGGAGATATTCTGGCGGCATCCAGACAGGGGAAGGGGCTGCTGAAAAAGGATGAGGAAAAGAACAATTATAACGACGATTATCTGCTGTCCAGAAACGAGTATCTCAGGCAGCTCTGTGAGAGGACGGGGATGCGCAGCTTCGACGAGTTCTGGGAGAAATATTTCGAGCTGGGGGGCCTGGGGGAGGAGAGCGGGAAGTGGTTCTCCCACCTTCTGACCTACTGTGCTCTGGCGAGGGAGAACACGCCGCCGGAATCCATGGAGGAGGACGGCTGTCTTGCCAGGGAGCGGTTCATGGCGGACAGGATTCTGGAGCATGCCGCAAAGGCGGCGGAGGGAAGCGTGGTGCTGGCGGTGACGGGCGGCTTCCACACGCCGGGGCTGAAGGAGCTGCTGGAGAGGGCGGGAGCCCATGTGTGCTGCGGGGGACCGGAGCAGGAGGCAGATGTGTCCGAAGGCGGCCGGGACGTATTCGGGCCGGGTGAGGCAGAGTCCAATGGGGCTTCGGCAGAGTATGCCGCCTGCGGATCGGCAGCACCGGCTGTCGTGCCGGAAGCTGCTGCGGAGAGCGAATGCGGCGGGAAGCAGCCGGAAGAAACGGCCGCAGAAGGGAAGGGCGGCGCATCTGTCAAGGATGGCCCGTCTGCCAAAGACGTTGCGTCTGCAAAAGACGTTACGTCTAGGAAGATCCCCAACAAGGATCAGGGGGTCTATCTGATGCCCTATTCCATGGAGGCGGCGGACGCCCTGAACGGGTATGCCAGCGGCATGCCCTTCACCGGATTCTACCAGAGGATCTGGGAAGGGCTTCAGGAGACAGACATGCCCTATGAGAATGCGGTGCTGGATATGATCGTGGCGGCAGGGAAGGAGACCAGACGCAAGGAGGGGTATCTTTCCACCTATGACGAGATCTGCGCCTGTGCCATGGCAAGAGGGCTTGCCCAGCTTCGGGGCAAGAGGGAGCCGGGGGCCTATGAACTGCTCGATTCTGTCTTGTCTTCATTTGTCAAGGGAGAGTACAATCTGGGCTCGGACACGCCGATGCGGATCCTGAAAAAGCATATGACGGGGAACGCCATGGGGGCGCTGTGCGCTCAGGCGGACGTGCCTCCCATCATCCATGATTTCGAGGCCCAGTGCAGAACCTTTGGGCTGAAGGTGAAATCTACGCTGGAGTCGGAGGCCACGCTGTCCATCTTTTCCAACAAAAGGCACAGGCAGGAGAGCATGTTCTTCAACCGCATGCTGTTTCTGGAGACCACCTTCGTCCGAAAGCTGAAGGGGCCGAACCTCCAGCTGAAAAAGGATAAGAATCTCATGCGGGAGATCTGGAAATATAAGTGGAATGCACAGGTGAACTCGGCGCTCATCGATGTTTCGGTCTACGGGGCCACCATAGGGGAGGCTGCGGCGGGACTGGTGCGGGAGGAGCTGAAAAAGGAGCTGGACGCGAAGGACAGCGCCGTGCTGTTGACCCATGTGTTCGAGATGGGGCTGGAGGAGCAGCTGCAGCCCACCTATGACAGGGTGCATCAGCTGATGATGACTGACACCTCTTTCTATTCTCTGGCCGAGGCGCTGAAGTCGCTGATGATGATGGAGGAGCTGGGGGCGCTGTATGATACCCGGATGGAATTCGGGAATCTGATCCAGCTGGGCTGCAGGAAGCTGATCGGGCTGCTGCCCTCCATGACGAGGATCAAGGATGAGGATCTGGGCCAGTGCATGGATGCCCTGAAGCTTCTCTACCAGCTGACCGGGCGGGAGTCGGGACGGTGCGGGCAGGAGAGGGAGGCCTATTACGACGCGCTGGGGAAGATGTGTCAGGACGGGGAGATCCATGCGGGACTGGACGGATGCATCCGGGGCATCCTCTACGGCAGCGGCAGGGAGACCGCGGCGGAGGTGGAGACGGTGTCCAGAGGATATCTGCAGGGAACCAGGGAGCAGATGCTCCACACGGCGCAGTTTTTCAAGGGGCTGTTCTACACGGCCAGAGATCTGGTGTTCATAGGGGAGGATTTCCTGAAGATGCTGGACGAATTCTACGGCCGTGTCACGGAGGAGGAATTCATGGAGCTGCTGCCGGAGCTGAGGATGGCATTTGCCTACTTCACCCCCAGAGAGATCGACAGGATCGCCGCCGGCGCAGCCGGGCTCCACGGGAAGGGCGGAAGGGACATCCTTGAAAGGCAGGAGGTGCTTCCCGACTGGTATTCTTACGGAAAAGAGGTGGACGAATTTGTCCGCAGCATGGCCTGAGGCGCAGGGGAACAGGCCGGAGTGCAGACGGAGGCTGGGAGAGGGCGCTTAAGGAGATGGCGCAGCAGGAATGCGGAATCGGAAGGCAGCTTCGGGGGAAGAACCCCGGAGAGCGGGAATCAGGAGACGGAAGGGGAACGGAACGGCAATGGAAGAAACGGGAGGTGCGAGGATGGCTGACGAGCAGGAGCTTTTGAACCGTTGGAGGCTTGTGCTGGGAAAATATGCGGAGGGACAGATTTCTTTCTCCTCCGAGAATGTCCAGTACATGGAGATGGAGAACGTGCTGGACTATCTGTACTCCAGAGAGTACGGGGAGGATCAGGAGGTCCGGGAGGACAAAAAGGGGGGCAGCGAGGGCTCCCAGCTCACCGTGCCCCACTGGCTTCGGCAGATCAAGCGGCTGTTCCCCAAGCGGACGGTGGAGATCCTGGAGCGGCATGCGCTGGAAAAGTACAATATGACGGAGCTTCTGACGGATCCGGAGGTGCTTCAGAAGCTGGAGCCCAACAAGGAGCTCCTGAAGACTATTCTGGAGCTGAAGCATATGATGAAGGGAGAGGTGCTTACCCTTGCCAGAGAGATCGTGCGGAAGGTGGCGGAGGAGATCGCAAGGAAGCTGGAGCAGGAGATCCGGATCTCCTTCTTCGGACGGATCAACCGCAACGCCAGCAGCCCCGTGAAGTCGGCCAGAAACCTGGACATGAGGAAGACCATCCGCATGAACCTGAAAAATTATGATCAGGAGAGCCGGCAGATCATACTGAAGAACGTGTATTTCAATGCCCGTATGAAGAAGTACAATCAGTGGCGGGTGATCATCTGTGTGGACGAGAGCGGCTCCATGCTGGACTCCGTGATCCACAGTGCCATCATGGCGGGAATATTCGCAAAGCTGCCCATGCTGGACACCAGACTGGTGATATTCGACACCAGCGTGGTGGACTTAAGCGGCTACGTGGAGGATCCGGTGGAGACGCTGATGAGCATCCAGCTGGGGGGAGGAACCAATATCGCAGGGGCGCTGGAGTACTGTGAGAGCCTGATTGATTTTCCCTTCCGGACCATGGTGGTGCTGGTGACGGACCTGTACGAGGGAGCGGGGTACCAGAGGATGTACGCCGCCTCCAGAGGGATCATCGAGAGCGGTGCAAGGCTGGTGGTGCTGACTGCCCTGGACATGGACGCCAATCCCAATTACGACAGAAACGCCGCATCGGCGATGGCGGCCATGGGGGCCTTCGTGGGCGCCATGACACCGGAGGACCTGGCGGCATGGATGGGGAATATCATCGGGGGATAGGAGCCCGGCTTTTATGCTTTGCAGTGGCAGATGGGAGCCCGCACAGGGAAGAAGGGCCGAGGAGCCCGGCCGTGTAAGAGGATAAAGCGTTTGCGTATATGAGGTTAGGGATGGATTGGAAGGATAGATTAGAAGATATTGACGATGATTATTTAATAGGCCTGAGCAACAAGGGGATCGTCAAGCGGGCCTACAAGGACAAGGAAGAGGTGGCGGCGCAGATCGAGGAGATGGGGGAGGAGGCTTCCGTGAAGGTGGGCGGCGAGACGGTGACGGTTCGCTTTCCGCTGGGGGAGAGCAAGTGTACCTGTCCCTCCAGAAGCATGTGCCGCCATGTGGTGCAGGCCATTCTGGTTCTGCGGGAGAGCTGTCTGAAGCAAAACGGAGGCGCCGGACCGGACAGGAAGACAGGGCAGGAGGAAAATGAGGCGGCGCCGTCGGAAGGCGGAAATGCTTCTTGCGGGGAAGGAGGGGCTTCCCAGGGCGGGGCGTCTCAGGGAACGGCTTCTGAAGGCGGAAAAGCGCAGGAAACGGTTCCTGAAGGCGGTGAACCGCAGGGAACGGCCCCTCAGGACAGGAGTCCGCAGGGAACGGCTTCTGAAGACGGAAAAGCGAGCGGAGCGGTTCCGCAGGGCAGCGAGGCGCAGGAGTCTGTGCCGCAGGGCAAGACTGTCCCGCAGGACGATGTTCGGAAAGAAACGCAGGAGGGAAACGGATCCGCCAGGGGAGAGGCCCTTGGCAGGGAGATAGCCGCCTATCCCCTGACGGCCCTGAAAAAGGCCCTGGGAGTCCGCCAGCAGCAGAATTTCGTCAATCTGGCCGCAGCGGGCCTTAAGCCGAAGATACGCTACTCCTCTGTGGTCACTGTGGAGCTCCCTGCGCAGGAATTTTCGGAGAAAATCGTGGTGAAGCTCCTGTCGCCGCTGGAATATTCCTCCTGCACATGTCATAAAAAGGAACTGTGCGCCCACAAGGCCGCCGCCATACTTTGGTGCCAGCTGGAGGCGAAGGTCCTGACGAAGGACGGACTGGATATGCTGGGGAGTGCCGGGGGGGAAGGCCCGGGCTACGACATGGCCAGAGTGCGGGATGCGGCGGGACAGATGAAGACATTTCTGGAGGAGCTGCTGGCCACAGGTCTTTCCCGCACATCCCCGGATGCGCTGGACTATCTTGAAAGGCTTGCCATCATCAGCCACAATGCAGGCCTTGCCAGATTCGAGGGGTTCTTCCGGGCACTTTTCGATTCCTACGACAGATATTTCAAGAGGAAGGCGGCTTTTAAGACGGAAGATCTGATGGCGCAGACCGCAAGGCTGTACAGGCGGGTGAATCTGCTGCTGGCGGCAGGAAGCGACGGCGACGTATTAAAGCTGGCTGGAGAATTCCGGGCGGACTATCTTCCGGCAGGGAACCTGGATCTCATCGGCATCAGCATGGAAAGCTTCCAGACTCCCACGGGCTACGAGGGGGAAACCGTTTATTTTCTGGAGGAAACGTCAAAAAAGTGGTATACCTACACCAACGCAAGGCCGATGTTCTATGAGCCCGGCAGGAAACGGGGGAATGTGGAGAAAAGCATGGCCCCGTGGGGACTGAACTTGTCTCTGGAGGAGCTTCTGAAGGTGCGGATCCACCTTACGGGGGCAAAATGCGACTCCAGAAGGCGGCTTTCCTCCACGCAGGACACCAGAGGCGAGGTGACGGGCTCCCGCAGGCTGGAGCCGGCGGATGTGGAGGGCTGGTACTACAGCGATTTCCGGAAGCTGTATCTGGAGCAGATCGGCAGGCCGAAAAAATGGCTCATGGATCAGGACGAGCCGGCAGAAGGCGTGAATCTGGTCTTTGTCCAGCCGGACTCCTGTGCGAAGGCGGAGTTTTCCCAGACGGGGCAGATGCTCAGCCTGCCGCTTTACGACAGGGCGGGAAGGGAGATGCTGATAGAGGTGGAGTATTCCAAAAGGGAATCGGGAACCATCAAGTATCTGGAGCGTATCGTGGAGAAGAAGACACCCTGCTTTCTTGGAAAGATTTATCTGAGGGACGGCAGGATGCGGATGTATCCGGTGGATGTATTGGAGAGATTCAGTGAATAAAGGAGCCTGCACATGGAACATAAATCAAAATTCGAGGTCATGGACGAGCTGGCGGAGGAGGTGCTGGGGCTGATGGAGGATCTGTACCAGAGCGGCTTCGACACGGTGCATGACACGACCCTGAGGGACATGAAGAAGGCGGCGCAGCTGGCGGAGCAGTACAGCTGTGCCGGGCTGGCGGAGCTGCTGTCCGGCCTCTATGAAGGAATCTCAGCAGGCCGCCATCAGATGGAGAAGCAGACGGGCCGTCTGGCGGAGCTGTATGAGAAGACCAACGAGTATCTGTACCTCTGCCGCCAGAAAACGGCGTATGACAGAGGACTGGAGTACTATAGCTGATATAAGCAGGTTGATTCTGCATTTTTTAGACGAAGGGCTCGGCGCTCGCCGGCTCAGTCAAAAGGCCATGCTGTATTCTAAGGAGCAGATCTAAAAAAGAAGGTTTAATGACCTATAAATCAGGAGGAAAAAGCAATGATCAATCCACAGGAACAGAGAATCCAGAAAATTTTGGATCAGCTGGAGAACACAGGGATGTTCTCGCCCCAGGAGCTGGAGGCGGCGGAGGCGTACTTTTCAGAGGAAAAGGAGCTGGAGGCGGCAGGAAAGCTCCAGATAGGCAGCTTTCCCTTGAGGGATCTGTCCTCCGTGCCGGGCGGTGCGGCGGAGGGGATTGCCCAGCTGTTTCGGGAGCTGACAAGTAAGGGAAGGGAGGAGCTGGCCCGGAAGCTGGCGGATCTTCTTTTTGCTGCGGGCAGGAGCAGCAGCAATGCGATGTTCCCCTATATGTACGGCACCAGCAGCGAGGCGCTGTTTGAGGACAAGGCCAAAGGGCTGGCCGTCTATGGGGCAAAGACTGCAGGGCAGGAGTATCAGATTACTGCCTATGGCATGAAGAATCTGATCAAGCTTGCAGACAACAGACCGGAGGTGCTCCGCAAGGCTATAGAGTACCAGTATGAGACGCCTGAGGGAACCCTGCTGCTTGCCGCCGCTTATTTTTATCTGATGTTTCCCCAGGCAAGGCTTCAGACGGAGGAGAAGGCTGCCAAGCAGGGATTTCTGGCGGGCATCGCAAGGGTGTTCGAGCAGCGCGGCACAGCCGGGGTGGCCGGGATGACCGCCGAGGACACTGCGCTTCTGGAGCGCTGTGAGGAAATCACCGTGAACAGCATCGGAAATCTGTTCGGGGGACGGATGCCGGAGCTTGTGCTGAAGGAGGTTGCAGGCGCCCTGCGCACGGACAAGGTGGACGGGCGGATTCAGGCGCTGGCAAAAAAGCACGGGCCTATGAACAGATACCTGCTGCGCCTTCTGGGGGGGACCGCATATGCCTGCTTCGCTTTGTCGCCTTGTCTCAGGAATGTTGCAGCCCTGTGCTTCGGGTCAGATATGGACGCAATGCTTACGGTGGCAGAGCATATGGACATCCGGGGAGACATCCGGTATGGGGGCGGGAATTTTGACCTGATCTTCGGCATAGATCCCAGGAAGTACATCAGCTGGGCGGCGGGAAAGAAGCTCAAGGAGGTCTTGAAGGTACAGTTTCAGCGGCACCGGGAGATCTTCATGGAGCAGATGGAGGCGGCCGAGTTCAATACCTATAATCTCATGTCTCAGGTGGTCAGCGAGCTGGATCCGCAGCTGTATGCAGCCAGGAAGAACCGGGAGTCCGTAAGGCAGCAGACAAAGGTGGCAGACAAGTTTGCGGAGATCATGGAGCCCGTGGTGAAAAAAGATGTGAAAGGCTACCTGATGGGGGAGACGGGCATCGAGACGCTCTACGCTTGTGAGAACAGCCTGATCCAGAAGAACAGCTGGGCATTCTACCAGCAGTGGCAGATTCTGGAGGGCTACCGGCAGCGCTACGGGGCCGACAGACTGGTCACCAGATGCGAGATCGTACTGATCCTCAGCAGATGCTTTTCCCGCAGCTCCTATCTGGTGGAAGGCGGGAATCTGGATGAAAAGAAGGCGGAGGAGCTGTTTAAGAGGGTAGACGGAGAGGGTCTGGCCCTTCGGAGCCAGCTGGACGGCTATGCGGACATGTGGGAATCCTTTTATTCGGATAAATGGAAGGAGTCCCTGTGCACCGCTGCGAAAAAGGTATTCCAGGGATATCTTCAGGAGAGGACAGATGAAATGATTACTGTCTTTAAGAATGCGGGCAGCACCGGCAGGAGCTTCGGCATCAGCATTCTGGGAGAAAAGCCCGAGCAGTACAAGGATGTGCTCCTCGGCTTCGCACAGGACGGCTCCAAGGCGGTGAAGGAGACGCTGCTGGAGGTGCTTTACGCAAGAAAGGACTGGGAGGAGGATCTGCTGAAGCTCCTTGCCTCCAAAAAGGCGGCCGAGAGGGAGGTGGCCATCCGGGTGCTGGCGAAGTGGGATGAACAGAAGTACGCATCCCTGTTTGCCTCCGCCATGGAAAAGGAAAAGAACGGCAAGGTGAGGACTCTGCTGGAGACGCTCCTGAAGGTGGAGGGCGGCGAGAAGGCAGGCGGCAGCGCCCTGACGCAGGAGGATCTGGTGAAGGAGCTGCACAAGGGCGGCAAGAAACGTGCTTTGGCCTGGGCCTATGAGACCCCCTTCTCCAAGGTACATAAAAAGAGCGGGGAGGAGGCATCGGAGGAGTACCTTCAGGCTATTTTCCTCAGCTATTCCTCCATGGCCCCTCTGGGCGTGAACCCCGGTGCGGCCACCCTTGCGGCGGCGCTGGATGAACATGAGCTCGCCGTCTATGCCAACGAGCTTTTCGACAAATGGCTGGAGGGCGGCGCAGAGTCCAAGAAGCGCTGGGTGCTCTATGCGGCGTCCATCCACGGCGGCGCAGAGATCGTCACCAAGCTGCAGCATCAGATTCAGGAGTGGCCGCAGGCCGCCAGAGGCGCAATAGCCTCCGAGGCAGTGCAGGCGCTGGCGCTGAACCCGCTGCCCCAGGCCCTTCTGGTGGTGGACGGGATCGCCCGGAAGTTCAAGTTCAAGCAGGTGAGGGCAGCCGCCGGGAAGGCGCTGGACTTTGCCGCCTCCCAGCTGGGCATCACCACGGAGGAGCTTGCGGACAGAATCGTGCCCAATCTGGGCTTTAATGAGAACATGGAGCGCATTTTTGATTACGGCGAGCGGAAGTTTACCGTGACCATCACCACGGCTCTGGAGATAGAGGTGTTCGACGAGAGCGGCAAGAAGCTGAAGAACCTTCCTGCGCCGGGAAAGCGGGACGATGAGGTGAAGGCCCCGGCGGCATACGAGGAATTCAAGCAGATGAAGAAGCAGATGAAGGTCACGGTGTCCAGCCAGAAGATGCGCCTTGAGATGGCGCTGTCCACCGGCAGGCTGTGGACCGTGGAGGCATGGAGGAATCTGTTCGTGAAGAATCCCGTGATGCACCAGTTCGCCATCGGACTGGTCTGGGGCGTCTATGAGGATCACAAGCTGGTAACCAGCTTCCGCTACATGGAGGACGGCTCCTTCAACACGGAGGACGAGGAGGAATTCCAGCTGCCGGAGGCAGGCGGCGCTGTCGAAGCGTCGGACCAGCCGGCTGATGCGGGCCGGTCTGAGGGCGCAGACCAGCCTGCCGGCCGAGGCCAACTTATTGGCCGAGACCAATTCATTGGTCGAGACCAATTCATTGGTCTTGTGCACCCCATTGAGCTGACGGAGGAGTCTCTTAAGACGTGGAAGGAACAGCTGGAAGACTATGAGATAGTTCAGCCGATCGAGCAGCTTGACAGACAGGTATACTATAGGACGGAAGAGGAGCAGGAGCAGAAGAGCATGGAGCGGTTCGGCGGCGTGATCGTAAACGATCTGTCTCTGGGCGGCAAGCTCCAGACCTTTGGATGGTACCGGGGCTCCGTGCAGGACGCAGGAGGGTTCTACAGCTATTACAGAGAGGACAAGGAGCTTTCTCTGGGCGTGGAGCTGCACTTCTCCGGCAGCTTCGTGGGCGGCGCCAACGAGGACGTGACGGTGTACGAGGCCAGATTCTACAAGATGGGCGGCCCGGACGGAGAGGGCGGCATCAAGCGGGGCAGCTATGTCTATGACGAAGCAAATGACAGCAATTCCTGCTGCCTGAAGGAGGTGCCGGAGCGGTACTTCAGCGAGGTGGTGCTTCAGCTGTCCAGGGCCACGGCCGCCAGCAAGGAGAGGAACGAGAACTGGAAGAAAAACAGATGAGGTATGACGCATTTATCAGCTACCGGCATACGGAGCTGGACTTATACACCGCCAAGCGCATTCATAGGAAGCTGGAGACCTTCCGGGTGCCTAGAGCCGTGGCGAAAAAGGGCGGGAAAAAGAAGATCCGCAGGGTGTTCCGGGATCAGGAGGAGCTGCCCATCGGGAGCGATCTGGAGGACAATATCAGGGCAGCTCTGGAGGAGTCGGAATACCTGATCGTAATCTGCTCGCCCAGAACCCCGGAATCTTATTGGGTGCAGAAGGAGATATCCACCTTCATCGGGATGCACGGCAGGGAGCATGTGCTGGCGGTGCTCATCGAGGGAGAGCCGGGGGAGTCCTTCCCGGCGCAGCTTTTGATCGACGAGGAGGGGCGGCCGGTGGAGCCTCTGGCTGCGGACGTAAGGGGCGCCTCCAAGGGTGAGCGGAACCGGAAGATGCAGACGGAACTCATGCGGCTTGCGGCCCCCATCCTCCACTGTACCTACGACGACCTGCGGCAGCGCCACCGGGAGCGGCGGCTGCGGCAGGCTGCCGCAGTGGGCGCCGCAGTGGCCGCGGGCGGGGTGCTGTTCGGCATGTACAGCGCCTATAATGCGTCCCTGATCCGGCAGAATTACGAGGAGAAGCAGCGCAGCCAGTCCCGGTATCTGGCGGAGGAGTCCCTGCAGCTGCTGGGGGAGGGGGACAGACGCTCCGCCGTGCTGGTGGCCATGGAGGCCCTTCCCTCCGGGGAGAATTCAAGGCCCTATGAGCCGGAGGCCCAGTACGCCCTGAGCCGGGCGCTGTACTGCTATGAGCAGCCGGGCCAGATGCTGGCTGACAGAGTGCTCCGCCATGACCTGCCGGTGTCGGGCTTTTCACTGAGCGAGGACGGAGAGCGGGCGGTGTCCTATGATCAGGGGGGCGCTGTCTATGTCTGGAACGTGGGGACGGGAGAGATTCTGGCCAGAATCCCGCCCCAGACGGGCGAGGGCGGCGACAGCTATTCCGTCTCGGATGCCGTACTGATCGGAGAGCGTATTATCATCCGCTACTCCGGGTGCCTGAAATCCGTGACGTTCGACGGGCAGGAGGAGTGGTCCTATGCCCGGCCCGCATATATAAGCAGGATCTTCAGGGAGGAGGGGCTGGCTCTTTATGTGGATGCAGAAGATATGGGGACATTCTGCCTTGTTGATATAGACAGCGGCGAGATCACGGGCCGTCTGAAGACGGGGGAGAGGATTAAGGGATATAGCTCTAAAGCGGCGATCAGCAGGGATGCCTCTCGGCTTGCGGTTGCCGATTCGGGATATAGTGAAGGACGGGGCGCAAGACTTTTCATTTTTGACCGGGAAGCGGGAACATCCGTGGAGATAGGCGTAGGAGGCGATACGGTGCTGGATCTTCTGTTTACCGAAGATGATTCGCTGCTTGTGACCTCTTTCGGAAAGGATGAGGAGACGGGCGCATATATCAGCTATCTGGACAAGCTGGACAGCCGGAACGGAGAGCTGCTCTGGGGACACAGCATGGAGACGGAAGCCGCTGCGAGGATCCGGTACAAGAGGTATGAAGAAAGGGATACCGGGCAGGTGCAGAATGTGGTACTGATGCGGGCGGACGACAGACTGTATCGGTACGACGCTCTGTCGGGGGAGCAGGTGATGGAGACGAGGGCCAAAAGTCAGATTCAGGAGCTTCTCATGGCCCGTAATAGAAGCATTGCATACCTTCTGGACAGCAGCGGGACTATCAATGCCATAAATACCGAAGACGGAAGTTATATCCAAAACAGTGAGATCCAGATAAAAGACGGGAGCTTGTATCTATGTATTGAAAACGGTATAGTGCTGTCCAGTGCAGTGAATTCTCCTGACATCACGGTCATAAGAGGGCTGGGGGAGAGAGGATGGATGCCCGTGGCAGAGCATGACGGGATTGTGTCGTCTGTCAGCTTCTCTCCGGACGGGAGCTGTTATGCAGTGTATGTGCCTAAGAATTATTTTGTGGAAAATTCGGAAGAGGAGATATGGTTTTACCGGACCGGGGACAACAGGGCGCTGGGGAAGCTGAATTCCTCTGAAATGCTGGACCACATCTGCTATGTGGACGATAAATGGTGCATGGTCATTGATAATTATGGGAAGCTGTTTTTTTATAATCCAGAGACGGGCGAACGGGAGGAGCTGCCGCTGGAGGATGCACTGAAGACTACATTGCATGACTGCGTGGTAAACAAGGGAGCCACGAAGGCGTTCCTATATTCCCGTGAGTTTTATGTGGTCTTGGATCTGCCGAACCGGAAACTCCAGAAAGCGGGAAGGCTGCCGGAGGGCAGTGAGCTTCAGGGCGCAGTCCTGTCTAAAGACGGAACAGCGGTCTATTGCGATCTGGACGGACGGATCTGCCGTCTTGAAGTGGAGACGGGCCAGTGGACTCCCATAGGGACCGAAGAATATGGCACGGGGAAGTGGCACAGAAGCTCAGGGATGAAGCTGGCGCTGAGCTCCGATGAGAAGCTGCTGGCTGTCTGCTGTCAGGACGACGTGGTTCGGGTGCTGGATATAGAGAGGGGAAAAACCGTCCAACAGATTCCGTTCAGCGGTAAAAGGGGCAGATTCCTGTATTTTACGGAGGATGCCGGCAAGCTGGTCCTGCAGGGGGACGATTACTTTTTTCGGGTATATGACATGGAGGCAGGGGCATTCTCCTACGTGTCCGAGGAACAGTATGAAAGGTTCGGAGAGGTGAAGGAAGATGCAGAAAGCGGCGTGATCGCACTGAAAAATATATCAGGACTGGTGCTGCTGGACAGGGAGACCTGCAGGCTTACGGCGTACATAGAAGATGGTCAGGCTTTTCTTCCTGAACAGGAAGCGATTCTCACAGGCTACAGATATGGTCTGTATCAGGTGCCCTATCTGGATCTGGAGGCGCTGCTGCAGGAAGCGAAACGGCAGTTCGGCACAGAGCGCCTCACGGATCTGGAGAGGATCAGGTATCATGTAGAATAGCGGGGAGGGGCACCGACAGGGCCTACAGCTGTGCGAAGACCTCCCCGATGGGGGCCTGGATCAGCAGGTCCGCATGGGCGTCTCTGGGGGTGGGGGCCTTGTTGATAACCACCAGTTTATCGCCGTTAAAATAGTCGATGAGGCCGGCGGCGGGATACACTGCAAGGGAGGTGCCCCCTATGATCAGCACCTGCGCCTCATGGATATACCGCACGGAGGCGTTGATGGTCTTCTGGTCCAGCCCCTCCTCGTAGAGCACCACGTCGGGCTTCACAGGGCCGCCGCATTTCTCGCATCTGGGCACGCCCGTGCTGTGCAGGATGTATTCCACGTCATGGAAATGGCCGCAGTTTTCACAGTAGCTGCGCAGCACGGAGCCGTGGAGCTCCAGAACCACCTTGCTGCCTGCCGCCTGATGGAGGCCGTCGATGTTCTGGGTGATTACCGCCCGGAGCTTTCCCTGCGCCTCCAGCTGGGCCAGCTTCAGATGCGCGGCATTGGGCTTTGCGTCCAGAAACAGCATCTTGTTGCGGTAGAAGCGGTAGAACTCCTCGGGCCTGCGCCGATAGAAGGTATGGCTCAGGATGGTCTCCGGCGGATAGTCATACTGCTGGTGGTACAGCCCGTCCACGCTGCGGAAGTCGGGTATGCCGCTCTCCGTGGACACGCCTGCCCCTCCGAAAAATACGATGTTGTCATATTTTTCCACGATTGTTTTCAGCTCTGTGATTGCTTCCTGATAATCCTTCATTCTGATCCCTTCTTTCTTATATATTTTGCTCCCTTTCCGGGAAGGTGTTCTTGGTGCCATTTCCGTAGGGAGTCGCTTTTGGGCTTGACGGTTCTTTAGGTATGGGATATAATATGCTTAACAAGACAGCCGATAAGGAAGGTCACAGCTTCCCGTTCCGGCGAAATCATTTGACAGTTACATTTAAGTAAGCCGCCCGGACTTTACCAGAGACAGGGCGGCTTTACTTATGGTCTTTTTTGATGTAATTCAGGATCGCTACGATCAGCAATGCCACGGTCAATATGACCATGAATTCCTCATATGTACTCATAAGCATGCCCCTTTCCACAAGACTCGGAACGGGTGTGTAGCCGCTCTATCGGCTGCCATGGTAAGCATATTAATTGTCATGGTGCAGTGGTTTCGGAATGGCACCCCAACTCAGGGACAGCTCGACTCCCTCCCAGCAATATCCGTCGCCGCTTCTTTTATTATACATCAGAGCGGCTATGATTACCAGAAATATTGGATTAAAGGATGAAATGTGCAAATTTAAGGAATATTTAAGAAAATGAAAACTGCCAATATGATAAAATAATAGAGTGGCATGGGACGGGCGATTAGAAGAACATTGATTTACGACAAAACGTGGATAAGAGGATGAAAAAAGAGAAAAACAACAGACTGGTTCCCTTCGAGAGAAGCAGAAGGGTTATTTATCTGAATAAAAGAGGAAAGGATGCGGAAAAACGTCCTATAATGGCGTGGATATTTTATGCTCTGGGGGCAGGCTGCATTCTTTATTGCATAGGAATCGGCGTGAACGGCTTCGGAACCTACTTTTTCCTGCTGTGGGGCGGAATCGGTACGGTGTGTCTGGGACTCGGCGCACTGGCGGGCAATCGGAGGCTGATGGCGGCCATCCCTAAGCCGGCGAAGGTGGCGGCAGGTGCGCTGGTCTGCGCAGGGGCGCTGTCCTTTGGAACGGTGGAGGGCATGATTCTTTCAAAATATGGCGCAGAGGCGGAGCCGGGGGCGGACTACTGTATCATATTAGGGGCCCAGTGGAAGGCCTCGGGGCCCAGCGCCGTGCTGCGCAAGCGTCTGGACAAGGCGGTGGAGTACCTGAAGGCCAATCCTGATACAAAGGTGATCGTTTCAGGGGGAAAGGGAGGAAACGAGCCCATTGCCGAGGCGCAGGGCATGTGTGAATACTTGGTGCAGGCAGGCATAGACAGAGAGCGGATCCTGGTGGAGGACCAGTCCCGCAATACCTATGAGAATCTGGTTTTCAGCGGCAGGCTTCTGGATAAAGAAAATGACAGGGTAGTGATCGTGACCAACAATTTCCATGTGTTCCGGGCGCTGGGCATCGCAAAAAAGCAGGGCTACGGCGGGGCGGAAGGGCTGGCGGCAGACTCCGTGTTCGGCATGGCCCCCAACAATCTTCTGCGGGAGTTTTTCGGGGTGGTGAAGGACTTTGTGGTGGGGAATCTGTAGAATATGAAGTTTGTAGGGCTGAATAAAGCGTAGGAACCTATCGGTAGAGGAACTTGTTAGCATAGGAACCTATCAGCATAGGAACCTGCCAGCACAAGAAAGAAGACAAGGGAAGACAAGATAAGGCAGAATAAGGGAAGGAATGAGGTGTCAGGATGGATATTAATGTGGGGGACGTTTTACGGTTGAAGAAGCAGCATCCCTGCGGGAGCAAGGAATGGGAGGTACTGCGGTCGGGGGCGGACTTCCGCCTGAAGTGCAGAGGCTGCGGCCATCAGATCATGATCGCCCGCAGGCTGCTGGAGAAGAATGTCAAGGAAATTCTGTAAGTTTCGTAAATGTTAATAATTCTCACCAAAAGTTTACTTGTGCAAGTATACTTTTTCAAGTATACTGATGTTTGAAAGGCAGGATACGGGCCCATATCCGGGAAGGATGTTTTTGGGGAAAATATAGGTGCTGGCGGGCTTTTGGGGCCTGCAGGGCACTGCCTGCTGAAGCACGGAGTCATGGATGCGGGGGATGGTGCGCCTGCAGCTGCAGGAGATCCGGCATCGTAAGTTCTCGGGAAAATGCATGGAAGCATATGCGCAAAAACAAGAAGGGCATATGCGCAAAAACAAGAAGGGCATATGCGGAAAAGAGGAAAAATGTCGGGTTCGATGAATGAGACGGAAGAGAAAGAGACAAGAGAGACGCAGGACGGAAGAGCAGGCAGGGAACTAGGCGGTGCGGATGGAGACGCAGGCGGAGGAACCGGCAGTATGCCAGAGGGCGCAGAAACCGGCGCAGGAGGAATGACGGGCAGCCGGTCAGGCGAGACGGAAGCCAACGTGAGGGAAATGACGGGCAGCAGGCCAAGCGGTGTGGAAATCGATGCAGGAGAAGTGACCGGCTGCGGAATAAACGGCACAGAATCAGATAGGAGAGGCATGACCGGCGGCAGGCCGGTCGGCGCAGAGTCAGGCGGGAATAGGATGAACAGCAGAGAAAACGGCGACAAGGAAGATTCCACAAGGAAGGAGACGGGGCGAACCGACGCATCCTCCGCCAAGAATGCGGGGAAGAGCGACAACAGCGAATATGAGGACGTATGCTTCATCTGCCGTCGTCCGGAGAGCAAGGCGGGCAAGATGTTCAAGCTGCCCAATAATATCTGCGTCTGCAGCGACTGCATGCACAAGACCATGGAGACGGTCAGCCAGTTCGACTATCAGGGGATGCTGAACAATCCCCAGTTTCAGAACAACTTGGAGCAGATGTCCAAGCAGAACGGTTTTCCGAATATCAGCTTCGTGAACCTTGCGGACCTGCAGGGGGACGGGGGCATTCCCAACAAGCAGAAGCTGAAGAAGAAAAAGAAGGCCGAGGAGGAGCCGGTGCTGAATATAAGGGACATTCCTGCGCCCCATAAGATCAAGGCCAGTCTTGACGAATATGTGGTGGGGCAGGAGCATGCCAAAAAGGTGATCTCCGTGGCGGTGTACAACCATTATAAAAGGGTGGCCACGGGAACCATGGACGAGATCGAGATCGAGAAGTCCAATATGCTGATGATCGGGCCCACCGGCTGCGGCAAGACCTATCTGGTGAAGACGCTGGCAAGGCTTCTGGACGTGCCTCTGGCCATAGCGGACGCCACCTCCCTGACGGAGGCGGGATACATCGGGGACGATATCGAGTCCGTGGTGTCCAAGCTGCTGGCGGCGGCGGACAACGACGTGGACAAGGCGGAGAAGGGCATCATTTTCATAGACGAGATAGACAAGATCGCCAAGAAGAAGAACACCAACACCCGGGACGTGAGCGGCGAGAGCGTACAGCAGGGGATGCTGAAGCTTTTGGAGGGGGCCGAGGTGGAGGTGCCCGTGGGGGCCAACAGCAAGAACGCCATGGTGCCGCTGGCCACCGTGAACACCCGAAACATCTTGTTCATCTGCGGCGGGGCCTTCCCCGATCTGGAGGAGATCATCAAGGAGCGGCTGACCAAGAGCGCATCCATCGGATTCGGCTCGGAGCTGAAGGATAAATATGACAAGGATAAGAACATTCTGTCCAAGGTGACGGTGGAGGACATCCGGAAGTTCGGGATGATCCCGGAGTTCATCGGCCGTCTGCCCATCATCTGTACGCTGGAGGGACTGACCAGGGACATGATGGTGAAGATCCTCAGGGAGCCCAAGAACGCCATCCTGAAGCAGTACCAGAAGCTCTTGGAGCTGGACGAGGTGCGGCTGGAGTTTGCGGAAGACGCTCTGGAGGCCATTGCGGACAAGGCCATGAAGCGTGATACCGGTGCAAGAGCCCTGCGTTCCATCATCGAGGAATTCATGCTGGACATCATGTACGAGATCCCAAAGGACGACAATATCGGAAGGGTCACCATCACCAGGGAATACATCGAAGGGACGGGAGGCCCCGTCATTGATATCCGCAGCAGCCGGATCTTGGAGAACCCGGACAGACTGAAGGAGATTCCCGTGAAGTGACGGAACATAGGTACTATGTTCTTTTGCGGCATGACGCAGATATTGGTTCGATGGGAAACGGCGCCATAATCGGTTCCGGGGCAGACCCTGCTTCGGCGGGAGGGCTGGAGCGATATGCAGAGCCATATCTGCAGAACCGTATCATTTGATGGTGAACAGGTACAGATAGTTGCCTTCTTCGGCGACAGCCTCGATAATGATCCTGTCATTGTCGAACCAGCTGACGGAGCCCTCATACCGGGTCTCATAGCCCTCTCTGGCAAAAACCGTGAAGCGGCGCTCCGCCAGATCCAGGATGCCCATTTCGGACACGGCGAGGCCGGAGCCCATGGAATCGCCGTCCTGCCTGACATACAGGATTTTGTCGCCTGCACTGTTGCAGGTGGTGAAAACATCCTCGGAGGGGTAGGTGAAGCCTTCGATGGGAGCCTTTTCACCCGTCTTCAGATCCATGACATAGACTTCCCGGCTCTCCTCCGCCAGCAGGGCGTACCTTCCCCCGGTGAACCGGATGCCCCGGTCTGTGCCCTTCTCAAGAGTGGGGAGGGCGGAGAAGATCTCGGCGCAGGTGATTCCGGCGGATGCATTCCCCGGTGATTCCTTGTCGGATGGTTTTTCTTCGGAGGACGGTTCAGCAGCTTTGTTTCCTGCCGACGGCTGTCCCCCATGGAATGTCACGGTTCTGCAGATATTGTTTCCCGCTTCGTCTTCAGAGATGCAGCAGACGGTCTCATTGTCGAGGAACCATGCACCCAGCACATGCATTCCGCTGAGCTGGTCCAGCGAGTGCAGGGTCTGGGACGCCGTGTCAAGGCAGTATAGGTCGCTGTCAAAGTAATCGCAGTCAACGAGCAGCTTGGAGGCATCCTCGGAAAAACCGATCCATGTCATGGCCCGGGACTTCAACGCCCCGTACCGGGCAGCCGGATCATGAAGCTCCTGCCTGCGCAGATCATAGAGCAGGGGATAGGACCGATAGTCCAGCTGGGAGCCCTGAGAGAGGGTAATGGCGGCAAGGCAGTCGCTTCCGCACACGGCCTGCACGCTCCATTCTGCGGCATTTTCGGGATCATAGTCTCTGGCGCTGACATATATGCGGTCATCGTCTTCGTACCACACAAAGCCGATGGGGTAGGTGATGCCGTTCCATGTGTATTCCAGAGAGGCCTCGTGGGATGTCAGCGGTTGCAGCTCCCCGTTTTCTACAATATAAGCGGCGGTATTTTCCCTCGTCTCCTCATCGTACAGATAAATCTCGCCTCTGCTCCCGCAGGTATATATGCCGTCTATGCGGATGTACTGGACGCTGACGGCATCCTCTGTGAAGGTTTCCCCGATGATTGCTATGGGGCCTGCCGGATCCAGCTCCTCCTCCGGGGACAGAACCACGTCGGGAGAGGAGATTCGCAGGAACCGGAACACGGCGTTGCGGAAATCCTCGTTGAAGGCCATGGCCATAGTGAAGAGGGACATCAGTAGGAGCAGGACCGCTGCGGCAATAAAGGAGGCTCGATGGGAAATGGGGCGTGTCCTTCCGGAGCCGGTGCAGGAGTCCTTTTGAGTATGTCCGTGGAGAGGGACGGATCGGCCAGAGGTGGGCTTACTTGGCAGTTTCCGGAGTCTTTTGGAAGCTGCTGCCTCGGAACCGTCCAGCCGCAGCCTGACATTTTCAACGTATCTGTCATCAATTCCTCCGATGGCTTCAAGCAGCATCATTGCATTCATATCAGTCCCTCCTTCTCAAAATGTACCAACAGCTTCTTCCTTGTCCGGGCCAGCATAGACTTGGTCTTGCTGGGGCTGTAACGGAATTTGTCACATATTTCCGACAAGGGCAGAAGAAAGAAATACCGGCAGACGAAAACATCCCGCTCATGGGCAGGAAGCCGGGAGAGAAAGGCGTTGACGGCTGCCGTCAGCTCCCTTGCCTCCACTGCCTGCTCCACGTCCTGACCGGAAGGGACGCAGTCCGCCAGCTCTTCAAGAGCCAGCGGGATTTCGCCGCCGCCCCGTTTTTCGGCGGTGCGGCGGCGCCATCTGTCGATGGAGATCCGCCTTGTGAGCTTGCCCAGAAAGGTGGACAGCATGGCGGGGCGATGGGGCGGCATGGCGTTCCATGCGTCCAGATAGGTGTCGTTGACGCTCTCCTCCGCATCCTGCTCATCGTCCAGAATGTGGTAGGCGATTTTCCGGCAGTACCGCCCGTATTTTGCCGAGGTCTCGGCAATTGCGCTCTCGCAGCGCTTCCAGTACAGATCAATGATAAGGTTATCGTCCATGTTCGCAGCCTCCTAAAGCTTCTTCTGTAGTCTGTTTTCCGGCAGCATTCTCTGCATTTCCTGCAGTCTGCTCGTTGGCGTTTTTCTGCTTCTTTCGCCGCCTGCTCTTTGACAGCTTTTCTGCTTCCGCAGTCTGCCTTTTGGCAGCATTCTCTGTTTCTTCCGCAGTCCGCCTATTGGCAGTGCGTGTTCCGCTTTCTGTTTTTTTGTTCTCTTATCTATCTGCTATTTCTCCCACAAAGCATGCCTCCATTCATAAAATATATGGTGTAATT
>CANOFQ010000014.1 GCA_947565325.1 uncultured bacterium | reverse complement strand
GGCAGAAAAGATGAAGCTGCAGCCTGCAGTGATCGTGAAGAAGCTGTTCCTGGAAGGCAAGATCGTGACAGTGAATCAGGAGATCTCCTATGAGGACGCAGAGAACATCGCCATGGAGTACGAGATCCTCTGCGAGAAGGAGGTCAAGGTCGATGTGATCGAGGAGCTGCTGAAGGAGGGAGAGGAGGACGAGGCCTCCCTGGTGGAAAGGCCTCCCGTGATCTGTGTCATGGGACATGTGGACCATGGCAAGACCTCGCTGCTGGATGCCATCCGGAAGACCAATGTGATCGACAAGGAGGCCGGCGGCATCACCCAGCATATCGGCGCTTATACCGTGACGCTGGGGGAGAGGAAGATCACCTTCTTAGACACGCCGGGACACGAGGCTTTCACGGCCATGCGTATGCGGGGAGCCAATTCTACGGATATCGCAATTCTGGTGGTAGCGGCGGATGACGGCGTCATGCCTCAGACAGTGGAGGCCATCAGCCATGCCAAGGCGGCTGGCACCGAGATCGTGGTGGCCGTGAACAAGATCGACAAGCCCTCTGCCAATATTGAGCGGGTGAAGCAGGAGCTGACGGAATATGAGCTGGTGGCCACGGACTGGGGCGGCAATACGGAGTTCGTTCCCGTCTCTGCGAAGACCGGACAGGGAATCGAGGATCTGCTGGAGACGATCCTGCTGACGGCGGACATCATGGAGCTGAAGGCAAACCCCAACAGACAGGCCAGAGGCCTGGTGATCGAGGCGGAGCTGGACAAGGGCCGGGGTCCCGTGGCCACGGTGCTGGTGCAGAAGGGCACCCTGCATGTGGGCGATTTTATTTCCGCAGGAGCCTGCTACGGCAAGGTCCGGGCCATGGTAGACGACAAGGGCAGAAGGGTGAAGGAGGCCACACCCTCCACGCCGGTGGAGATTCTGGGCCTTTCCGACGTGCCCAGCGCAGGCGAGGTGTTCCTTGCCCATGAGAATGACAAGACGGCCAAGTCCTATGCGGAGACCTACCTTGCCCAGAACAAGGAGAAGAAGCTGGAGGAGACAAAGGCGAAGATGTCTCTAGACGATCTGTTCTCCCAGATTCAGGAGGGCAACCTAAAGGAGCTGAACCTGATCGTGAAGGCGGACGTACAGGGCAGCGTGGAGGCTCTGAAGCAGTCTCTGATGAAGCTGTCCAACGGGGAAGTGGTGGTGAAGTGTATCCACGGAGGCGTGGGAGCCATCAACGAGTCGGACGTGACGCTGGCCAGCGCATCCAATGCCATCATCATCGGCTTCAACGTGCGGCCTGATACCATGGCCAAGAGCACGGCAGAACGGGAGGGCGTGGACATCCGGCTGTACAGGGTGATCTATCAGGCCATAGAGGACATCGAGGCAGCCATGAAGGGCATGCTGGATCCGGTGTTCGAGGAGAAGATCATCGGCCATGCGGAGGTGCGGCAGATCTTCAAGGCTTCCCAGATCGGAAACATCGCCGGTTCCTATGTCACCGACGGCATCTTCCAGAGGGGCTGCAAGATTCGCATCAGCCGTGAGGGCAAGCAGATCTATGAGGGTGCGCTGGCTTCCCTGAAGAGGTTCAAGGACGATGTGAAGGAAGTAAGGGAAGGCTATGAGTGCGGCCTTGTGTTCGAGGGATTCGACCAGATCCAGGAGCTGGATACCATTGAGGCCTATATCATGGTGGAGGTGCCCAGGTAGGAAATGGGATCGCCTGCAGTGGGGCCGGTTCAGTTTTCGGAATAGATTGCCCGCAGAGCGGGCACAGGGGTATAAACTGAAAAAGGCCGGTTCAGTTTTTGGAATAGATTGCCCGCAGAGCGGGCATAGGGGTATAAAAATGAGAAAAAACAGTGTCAAGAACACCCGTATCAACGGGGAAGTGCAGCGTGTGCTGGCAGAGATCATCCGGGGAGAGATCAAGGATCCCCGGATCAGCCCTTGGACGAGCGTGGTGTCGGTGGAGGTGGCTCCTGACTTAAAGAGCTGTAAGGCGTGGATCAGCGTGCTGGGAGACGAGGAAATCCAGAAGTCCACCATGGAAGGGCTGGGGAGCGCCATGGGCTTCATCAAAAGGCAGCTGGCTCAGACCGTCAACCTGCGGAACACGCCGGAGATCACCTTTGTGCTGGACCAGTCCATCGAGTATGGGGTGAATATGTCCCGCAGGATCGATGAGGTCATCGCACGGGACGGGGCAGTGAGGCAGCCCGAGGAGGCAGAAAGCCTGGGGGAAGCAGTGCAGCCCGAGGAGGCAGAAAGCCTAGGGGGAGCAGTGCAGTCCAATGTGACGGGAGCGCCGCAGGAAGCAGTGCAGTCCGACGAGACAGAAGGGGCATAGGAAGCACTGTGGCCCCAGGCAGGACAGCCCGGGTAAAACGGATTTATGGCAGGGGTTCATTTGAGAAAATAGGATCGGGGGTCGGATGAAGCTGAATATATTGAAGGAATGTGAGGGAGCAGGGAGAATCGGCATCAGCGGACATGTGAGGCCGGACGGGGACTGCGTGGGGGCCTGTCTGGCCTTGTGGCAGTACCTGATAAAATGCTTTCCGGAAGCGTATGTGCGTGTCTTTCTGGAGAAACCGGCGGCCATCTTCGGTGAGCTTAAGGGCTTCGGGGAAATCGACTCGGAATACGGCGAGGAGGATCCCTTTGACGTTTTTATCGTGCTGGACAGCAGTGCGGACAGAATAGGCGGCGCAGAGAAATATTTCAGGGCCGCAAAGAAAACGATCAATATTGATCATCATATCAGCAACCGGGGAAGCGGGCAGGTGAACTGGGTGGAACCTCAGGTGGGCTCCACCAGCGAGCTGATCTGTGACCTGGTGGAGGAGGGCTCCATGGACAGGGAGCTGGCCATGGCGCTCTATGTGGGCATAATTCATGACACGGGTGTATTCCAGTACTCCAATACCACGCCCGATACGCTGGAGAAGGCGGCCCGGCTGATCAGCTACGGCTTTGATTTCCCGAGGCTCGTGCGGGAGACCTTTTACCAGAAGTCCTATGTGCAGGCCCAGATCATGGGCCGGGCGCTGATGGAGAGCGTGCGCTTCATGGAGGGCAGGTGCATCGTGAGCGTGATAGACAGAAAGACCATGGATTTCTATCAGGTGGAGCCCAAGGACCTGGACGGCATCGTGAACCAGCTGCTGAACATAGAGGGGACAGACTGTGCGATCTTCATGTACCAGACAGGGGTACTGGAGTATAAGGTAAGCCTGCGCTCCAACGAAAAGGTGGACGTGTCCCGGGTAGCCGGCTATTTCGGGGGCGGAGGCCACATGAGAGCCGCAGGGTGTACGCTGCAGGGCACCTTCCATGACTGTGTGAACAACTTGTCCCTGCAGATTGAGAAGTCCATGGGACAGATCGAGAAGAGCGCAGGGACCACGGAGGGAAAGAACGGGCAGAGCGTATGATGAACGGAATTATCGTGGTTGACAAGGAGAGGGGCTTCACATCCCATGATGTGGTGGCCAAGCTGCGGGGGATGTGCGGACAGAAAAAGGTCGGACATACGGGAACACTGGATCCGGAGGCCACCGGGGTGCTGCCGGTCTGTCTGGGCACAGGCACCAGGCTGTGCGGCATGCTGGCGGATCACGACAAGGAATATGTGGCGGAGCTGCTTCTTGGAGTGGAGACAGACACGCAGGATATCACGGGAAGCGTGGTGGCGAGGCGTGCGGTGGAGACAGGACGGGAGCAGGTGGCCGAAGCGGTCGGGCACTTTGTGGGGGACTATATGCAGATCCCGCCCATGTATTCTGCCCTGAAGGTGGAGGGAAAGCGGCTGTACGAGCTTGCCAGAGCAGGCAGGGAGGTGGAGCGCAGCCCCCGTCCCGTGAAAATCCACGAGCTGGAGATTCTGGAATACAGGCTGCCGGTGGTGGTCTTGAGAGTGGCGTGTTCCAAGGGAACCTATATCAGGACGCTCTGTGCGGACATAGGTGCGAGGCTGGGCTGCGGCGGCACCATGCAGAGTCTGCGGCGCACCAGAGTGGGAGACTTTCGGCTGGAGGATGCCCATGGGCTGAGAGAACTTCAGGCGCTGAAGGACGAGGGCAGGCTGGGAGAGGTGCTCCGTCCGGTGGACTCTGTGTTCACGGGATGCCCGGCGCTTCATGTCCGGGAGGAATTCCGCCGGCTGCTGGACAACGGGAATGCTTTCCTGCCGGAACAGACGCAGGAGAATGCGCTTTACGATTCGGAAAAGTGGGTGCGGGTCTATAGGATGGACGGGAGTTTTGCGGGAATCTATGCTTACGAGCAGGGACGCAGGCAGTACCGTCCTATAAAAATGTTTTTATGAAAGGGTGATTTTCTATGGAAATCATCGCGAACACAATAGATTTCTATCTGGCGAGAGGCCGGGAGACGGCGGCGGCAATGGGCAAGTTCGACGGGATCCACATCGGGCACAGGCGGCTTCTGGGGGAGATACTGGCCCGGAGGGAAAAGGGCACGGCAGCATGTGTATTTACCTTCGACCCCTCTCCGTCGGTGCTGTTTAGCCCTCCCGGAGGAGAGAGCGGCGTTCTGTCCACCAGAGAGGAGAAACGGCTGCTGTTTGAGCGCATGGGGGTGGATATCCTGATCGAATTCCCGATGAACAGAGAGACGGCAGCCATGCCTCCGGAGGTTTTCGCCTCGGAGGTTCTGGCGGAACGGATGAACGTATCCTTTCTGGCGGCAGGGCGGGATGTCACCTTCGGGGCGAAGGGGGCAGGGAATGCGGCGCTGCTTGAGAGGCTGGGACCGGAGCTGGGCTTTCAGACCGGGATCATCGATAAAGTGTGTCTGGAGGGGAAAGAGGTCAGCTCCACTCTGGTGCGGGAAAGGCTGCGGCAGGGGGACATGGAGTCGGTGGAGCGGCTTCTGGGAATGCCCTATATGATCGTGGGAAGGGTGTCCAAGGGGAAGCAGCTGGGGCGGACGCTGGGCTTCCCCACTCTGAACATCCTGCCGGCCGCCGAGAAGCTGCTTCCCCCCGTGGGCGTGTACTTCTCTCAGGTGCGGATCAGGGGAAGGCTGTATCAGGCCATCAGCAATGTGGGCTACAAGCCCACGGTGACGGACGAGAAGATCATGGGGGTGGAATCCTACCTTTACGGCTTTGAGGAAGAGGTCTACGGGGAGACGGCGGAGGTGTATCTGTGCTCCTTCCGCAGGCCCGAGAGGCGTTTTCGGGACGTGGAGGCCCTCAGGGATCAGCTCCGGGAGGACATTGCCGCCGGAGCGGCCCGGCACAACAAACAAAAAGATCAGACGGTCCGCCGAAGCGGGCACGGAGGGTGCGAATGAGTGCGAATATAATTCTGTCAATGGCAGGCGGCTTAGGGCTTTTTCTGTTCGGCATGCGCGTGATGAGCGATTCCATAGAAAAGGTGGCCGGTGCAAAGCTGCGCCGTATTCTGGAAATATTTACCACAAACCGTTTTTCGGGCATGGTGGTGGGAGTGGTGTTCACCGCCATCATCCAGTCCTCCTCCGCTTGTACGGCCATGGTGGTCAGCTTCGTGAACGCCGGGCTGATGAACCTCTATCAGGCGGCAGGCGTCATATTCGGTGCGAACATCGGTACTACCGTCACGTCCCAGCTGGTGTCTTTCAATCTTTCCGCTTATGCTCCCGTCATTTTGCTGGCAGGCGTGCTGACGGTGATGTTCTGTAAGAATGACAAGGTCAAGAAGTTTGCGGAGATCATCATAGGCTTCGGCGTTCTGTTTCTGGGCCTGAGCACCATGTCCGCCTCAATGGCAGGCATGAGGGACGTGCCGGAGGTGGTGAATCTGCTGGCGTCCCTGAAGAATCCCTTCATGGCCACTCTGGTGGGGCTTTTGCTGACAACCGTCATCCAGAGCTCCTCCGTCACGGTGAGCATCGTGCTGCTTTTGGCCAATCAGGATCTGTTGGGACTGCCTATTTCCCTTTATATTATCCTGGGGTGCAATATCGGCGCCTGCACCACGGCTCTGCTGGCTTCCATGGCGGGCAAGAAGGATGCCAAGAGGGCTGCCCTGATTCATTTCTGGTTCAATGTGATCGGGACGGCGCTGCTGTACGTCCTGCTTTTTGTGGCCATGGAGCCCATTATGAAGATGATCTGGGCCATATCAGGGGACAAGGGGCGTTTCGTGGCAAACGCCCATACCGCCATAAAGATCTTTCAGGTCATCGTGCTGTTCCCTTTCTCGAACTGGATCGTGAAGCTTTCCTGCCTTTGCGTGCCGGGTGAGGACAAGAAGGTGAATTACAGGGAAAGCTACCAGCTGAAATACATAGGCGAGAAGGTGGTATTCAATCCGGCCACTGCAGTGGTGGGGGTGGTCAAGGAGCTGGACAGAATGGCTTCTCTGGCCAGTGAGAACCTGAACCGTGCCATGAACGCCCTGATCACTTTGGACGAGGAAGACATTCAGGAGGTTTATGAGGTTGAGAAGAACATCAACTTCCTGAACCATGCCATCACGGATTATCTGGTAAAGATCAATCAGGCCACGCTGCCCATCGAGGATTTAAAGAGCATCGGCGCCCTGTTCCATGTGGTGAACGACATCGAGCGGATAGGAGACCATGCGGAGAACGTGGCCGACGCAGCGATGCAGCGGAAGGAGACGGGCATTACCCTCAGCAAGGATGCCCAGAGCCAGCTGGGTGAGATGATGGAAATGGTGAACAAGCTGATTCAGTATTCGGTGGACATGTTCGTCAGAAGCGATGACAGCCATATGCAGGAGGTCATCGCACTGGAGGACAGAGTGGACGAGAAGGAGAGAGAGATGCAGATGGCCCATGTACAGCGTCTCACGAGAGGGGAGTGTACGCCTGAGGCGGGGATGCTCTTCTCCGATATCGCATCCGGTCTGGAGCGTGTGGCGGATCATGCCACCAATATCGCCTTTGCCATCACTACGGCGGAAAAAGAGGCGGAGGAGGCCTATATATAGATTATATTCTGCCTATTTTATACAAATTCACTCTCAGAGGTTGACAGAACGGGCGGGGGCTTGTATAATTCTTTTTGGATGTAACAAATTCGTAACAATTCTGTCAATACTTATTAACGGGTATCATCAACAGAACCGTTCTGGTTCACGTCAATGGGAGTGAAAATACATGAGATATGGAAAATACGGAAAAAGGCTGGCGCTGTCGGCAGGGCTGGCGGCTTTTATGATGACAGGCTCCATGCAGGTTCAGGCCACGGAGAGCGTGCTGCCCGGAGCAGGGGTCACATCCGTGCTGGAGGCAAGGATGAGCACGGAGGAGTACATTGAATTTGCCCTGCAGGCGGAAGGTGCGGCATGGGGATATACGAATATCGGCATTGCGGACGTGGAAAGCGGCAACCTGAATGTGAGGGAGGAGCCCTCCACAGCAGGAAAGCTGGTGGGCAAGATGCCCCGGGATTCCGTCTGTGAGGTGCTGGAAGAGGTGGACGGCTGGGCGCATATCCAGTCGGGAGAGGTGGAAGGGTATGTGAGCATGGAGTACCTGCTGACGGGTCCCGATGCGAAGCTGAGGGCGGCGGAGCTGGTGCGCAGGGTGGCCGTGTCTCAGGTAGACGGCCTGAATGTCCGGGACGAGGCCAGTACGGAGAGCGCCGTCCTGACGCAGGTGCCCAAGGGCGGGGAACTGGAATGGCTGGAGACTCTGGAGGGCTGGATCAAGGTGTCCGTTGACAATGAGGAGGCTTATGTGGCTGCCGAGTATGTGACTGTGGAGTACAAGCTGGACACGGCAGTCACCATGACCGAGCTGCTCTACGGCGTGGGTGTGTCCGATGTGAGGGTGGATCTGGTGGAGTATGCGAAGCAGTTTTTGGGGAATCCTTATGTGTGGGGCGGCACCAGCCTGACAAAGGGGGCCGACTGTTCAGGATTCGTCCTGAGCGTGTACAAAAAATTCGGTGTGACGCTGCCGCACTATTCGGGCGCTCAGGCAAACTGCGGCACCAAGATATCCTCCGGGGATCTGCAGCCCGGGGATCTGGTCTTCTACGCCAACAGCAGCGGCGTCATCGGCCATGTGGCCCTTTACATCGGCGGGGGAAAGGTGATACATGCCAGCAGTCCCACTCAGGGGATCCGGATCGACAAGTATAATTACCGCACGCCCTG
Source organism: uncultured bacterium (assembly GCA_947565325.1). Lineage (GTDB taxonomy): Bacteria > Bacillota > Clostridia > Lachnospirales > Lachnospiraceae > Acetatifactor. The sequence continues at coordinate 12,810 of CANOFQ010000014.1, read as the reverse complement.
CAAATATGTGAGCATTCTGAAAGATTAAGGATAAACAACCGGATAAAAAATCTGAAGGATCAAGGATAAAAAACTGTTTACAATTCAGAAGAAGTATGCTATCATAGTTTCGTCTTAGCCGATACCCGGATCAGGGAGACTCCGACCCGGTCTGAGTGTCAGGCGGTTTAAAATAATAGGAGGAAAAGGAAATGATTTCAAAGGAAAAGAAAACGGCAATCATGAACGAGTATGCCAGAACCCCCGGCGACACCGGCTCACCTGAGGTTCAGGTGGCGGTTCTGACCGCAAGGATTCAGGAGCTGACAGAGCATCTGAAGGTGAATCCCAAGGATCATCATTCCCGCAGGGGCATGCTGAAAATGGTAGGTGCAAGGCGCGGGCTGCTGGACTACCTTAAGAGGAAGGATATCGAGAGATACCGTTCTCTGATCGGAAGGCTTGGTTTAAGGAAATAAGAAAGACAGTGTGCAGGGCAATCAGGTAATGCGTGCAGCAGTTTACTTGGTTGCCTGTTTGCGGTTAAATTTTGGCCGCAGGCTGCAGGATGAAAAGGGCGGTGCCGAAAAGAGCAGTAAAAACAGCACCGGACCGGAGCGGCAGCAGAAAAGACAATGCCCAAAAGAGCCGCAAAAACGACACTGAAGCTGAACCGGAACGGCAGCAGAGAAAAAGACAGTACCGGGAAAAGCAGTAAAGAAAAGAACAACACGGAACAGAAGAAAATTCCGAGACCGCTGAAAAGGCCATGGCAGGAGGGGCGTTCGTCCCCCATGGATCTTACCCGTGCCCTTTTCAGTAGTTTCGGTGTCTTCTGTTCCCATGTTCATAAAACAGGCCGCAGAATGCGGCGGAATGGAGGATTTTTATGTACCAGAGCTATGAGATGGAACTGGCCGGGCGTACCCTGAAGGTGGACATCAACCGGGTAGGCAAGCAGGCAAACGGATGTGCGTTCATGCATTATGGGGACACGGTGGTGCTCAGCACCGCCACTGCGTCGGACAAGCCCAGAGAGGGGATCGACTTCTTCCCCCTGAGCGTGGAGTTCGAGGAGAAGCTGTATGCAGTGGGCAAGATCCCCGGAGGCTTCAACAAGAGGGAGGGGAAGGCCAGCGAGAACGCCGTGCTGACCAGCCGGGTCATCGACAGGCCCATGCGTCCCCTTTTCCCCAAGGATTACCGCAACGACGTGACCCTGAACAACATGGTCATGAGCGTGGATCCCGCCTGCCGTCCCGAGCTGGTGGCCATGCTGGGTGCGGCCATCGCCACCTGCATTTCAGACATTCCCTTCGACGGCCCCTGCGCCATGACCCAGATGGGCATGGTTGACGGAGAGTTTATAGTAAATCCTTCTCAGGAGCAGTGGAAGAACGGCGACCTGAACCTGACGGTTGCTTCCACCAGAGAGAAGGTGATCATGATCGAGGCGGGAGCCAACGAGGTTCCCGAGGACAAGATGATCGAGGCCATCTACAAGGCCCATGAGGTGAACCAGACCATCATCGCCTTCATCGACAAGATCGTGGCGGAGGTTGGCAAGCCCAAGCACGAGTACACCAGCTGTGCCGTTCCCGAGGAGATGTTCGAGGAGATCAAGAGACTGGTTCCTCCCGAGGAGATGGAGGAGGCTGTGTTCACCGACGACAAGCAGACCAGAGAGGATAATATCAAAAATGTCACCGCCAGACTGGAGGAGGCCTTCGCAGAGAAGGAGGACTGGCTTGCCATCCTCGGCGAGGCGGTCTACCAGTATGAGAAGAAGACCGTGCGCAAGATGATCCTGAAGGACCACAAGCGTCCCGACGGCAGGGAGATCACCCAGATCCGTCCTCTTGCGGCGGAGGTGGACATCATTCCCAGAGTGCATGGCTCCGCCATGTTCACCAGAGGCCAGACCCAGATCTGCAACGTGTGTACGCTGGCGCCTCTCTCTGAGCAGCAGAGGATCGACGGGCTTGACGAAAATGAAATAAGCAAGAGATATATGCATCACTACAATTTCCCTTCCTATTCCGTGGGCGAGACCAAGCCCTCCAGAGGACCCGGAAGGCGTGAGATCGGCCATGGCGCTCTGGCGGAGCGGGCGCTGATCCCCGTGCTTCCCAGCGAGGAGGAGTTCCCTTACGCCATCCGCAGCGTGTCCGAGACCTTCGAGTCCAACGGCTCCACCTCCATGGCTTCCACCTGCGCCTCCTGCATGTCCCTGATGGCGGCAGGCGTGCCCATCAAGAAGATGGTGGCCGGCATCTCCTGCGGTCTGGTGACCGGAGAGACGGATGATGATTTCGTGCTGCTCACGGATATTCAGGGGCTGGAGGATTTCTTTGGCGACATGGACTTCAAGGTGACGGGAACCACGGAGGGCATCACTGCCATCCAGATGGACATCAAGATCCACGGCCTGACCAGACCCATCGTGGAGGGAGCCATCGCAAGGTGCAGGGAGGCAAGGCTCTTCATCATGGACAGCTGCATGAAGCCCGCCATCTCCGCTCCCAGACCGGAGGTGGGCCCTTATGCGCCCAAGATCATCTCCATCCAGATCGACCCTGAGAAGATCGGCGACGTGGTGGGCCAGAGGGGCAAGACCATCAACGAGATCATTGCCCGCACCGGCGTGAAGATCGACATCACCGATGACGGGAACGTATCTGTGTGCGGCACGGACAAGGAGATGATGGACAAGGCCGTGGAGATGATCAAGATGATCGTCACGGACTTCGAGGAGGGCCAGATTTTCAAGGGCAAGGTGGTCAGCATCAAGGAGTTCGGCGCATTCATCGAGTTCGCTCCGGGCAAGGAGGGCATGGTGCACATCTCCAAGATCGCCAAGGAGAGGATCAACCGTGTGGAGGACGTGCTGACGCTGGGCGATGTGGTCACAGTGGTCTGCCTCGGCAAGGACAGAATGGGCAGGATCAGCTTCTCCATGAAGGATGTGGCACAGAAGTAGGAAAAGATATAGTTTCAGTGGAATCCCCTGACCGTGGTCACGACTCCGGCAGGGGATTTGCTTATATTCGGTGCATGAATAGAGTTGTGTAAAGGGAGTTATGAAAATAGAGTTATGTAAAGGGAATCACGTAAAGCGAATTGTGTAAAGAGAATATGGATAGAAGAGGATTCAGAAAAAATTAAAGGAGGCTCATATGTTATCGAGAGAACTGATCAAGGAGGCGCTTAAGAAGGCTCTTGCCACCGGAGCGGACTACGGAGAGATATTTGCGGAGCATACCCGGAGCAAGACCATAAACAGCATCTCCGGAAAGACGGAAAAGATAGGGGACAGCGTGATCTCCGGTGTAGGCATCCGCATCTTCAAGGGCAACAGGTGCGTTTCGGGCTCTGCGTCCTCGCTGGAGCGGTCATCGGTGCTGGCCTGCGCCGCCAGAGTAGCGGACGCTCTGTCCGGCACGGCCCAGATCACGGACATCGTCCTGCGGGAGAGGCTGTTCGGGGACATCCACCCCATAAAGATCGTGCCTGTCAGCGTGGAGAATTCTTACAAGATCGATTTTATGAGGGAGATGAGCCTTGGCGCAAAGGAATACAGCAGCGAGATCTCGCAGGTGCGGGGCAGCTATGCGGAGGTCGACCATAAGATCCTGATTGCTACAAGCGATGGCCTGCTGGCTCAGGACAGACAGATCCGCAGCAGAGTGTCGGTCTCGGCCATCGCCAGCAGGGAGGGGGAGAACCAGACGGGCAGTGCGAGTCCCGGCGCAAGGAGGGGGCTGGAGCTGTTCGAGCTTCTGGACCCCAGAGCTCTGGGGGAGAAGGCGGCCGCTCAGGCGGTGACCATGCTGCACGCAGGCTACATCAAGGCGGGAAACATGCCCGTGGCTATCGAGAACGGCTTTGGCGGCGTTATTTTCCATGAAGCCTGCGGGCATTCACTGGAAGCCTCCTGCGTTGCGCTGGGACAGTCCCAGTTCGCAGGAAAGCTGGGGACACAGATCGCCAATCCCAAGGTGACGGCCATAGACGACGGGACGATTCCAAATGCATGGGGTTCCATCAACATAGACGACGAGGGAACGCCTGCCCAGAGAAACGTGCTGATCGAGAAGGGAATTCTGAAGACCTATATGATAGACAAGCTCAACGGGCGCAGGATGGGCATGGCCTCCACGGGGAACTCCAGACGCCAGAGCTACCAGTTCGAGCCCACCTCCAGAATGACCAATACCTATATCGCCGCCGGGGAGGATAGGGACGAGGACATCATCGCCTCCATCGAGTACGGGCTCTATGCCAAGAGCATGGGCGGCGGCTCCGTGAACCCGGTGACGGGACAGTTCAACTTTGCGGTAAATGAGGGATACATAATCAGAAACGGCAAGATATGCGAGCCGGTGCGTGGAGCCAGCCTCATCGGAAAGGGCTCGGAGATCCTCATGGACATCGACATGGTGGGCAGGAATGTTGATAGGGCGCAGGGCATGTGCGGCGCTTCTTCGGGGAGCATCCCTACGGACGTGGGCCAGCCCCTGATCCGGGTATCCTCCATTACCGTGGGGGGACGCTAGGAGCGGCCGCAGCTGGGACGGCCGCATTTTGAAAACAGATATGTGGTGATAAGGAACTGTTCATGAAAAGGAAAACAGCCGGCATAGGATGAGTCCGCAAAGACAGGACGGAGGAACGATAAGTGGTTCTTGCGAAATCAGGAAGGCGGAATGCAAAGGATTATTTGTGAACGGGTTCTAAGGATTGCCCAAAAATGACGGGCAGATAGGAGCGGAGATGACATATCAGGAATTCAAGGAGACCGTGGTCAGCATCACTGAAGAGATGCAGATTGCGGATTATGAGTTATATTACACGGAAGGGGACTCCACTTCCGTGGAGATCTATCAAGAGGAGGTAAAGGGCTACAGCGTAGAGGAGGATCTGGGTGTCTGTTTCCGCTGTATCATTGACGGCAGAGCCGGATACGCCTCCACGGAGAACCTGACGGCGGAGGAGGCCAGATCGCTGGTGGTTCGGGCGCTGGACAATGCGGCCTCCATCGAGAGCGAGGAGGAGACCTTCCTGCATGAAAAGGGTGACACCTATGCCGTGTGCCCTCAGGATACCTCTCCGAGCCCTACGGGGGGAGAACTGATAGAGAGTGCGCTGGCGCTCCAGAAAAAGATGTATCAGGCAGATCCCCGGGTGTCGGACGGCACGCAGGCCATGATGCTTTACGGCAGACAGAAGTATGCCCTATGCAATTCCAAAGGGCTTGACTTAGAGGACGTGATCTCGCTTGCCCGGTGCTACGGTATGCCGCTGGTGTCAGAGGGAGGAGAGATGTACGACGGCTTCGAGAGCAAGAAGGGCCGGCTGCAGGATTTCGATCTGGACGCAATCGCCGGGAAGGCCGTGGAGGACGCAGTTTCCACCATCGGCGCAGACAGTGTTCCCAGCGGAAAATATACGGTAGTGTTCTCCAACAAGGCTATGGCTACCCTGCTTCAGACCTATGCCTCGGTGTTCTCTGCAGAGCAGGCACAGAAGGGCATGTCTCTGTTGGCGGGCAAGGAAGGGGAGAGAATTGCGGCGCCCTCGGTCACCATCGTGGACGATCCCCGATATGAGGGAAGCTATGTCATGAGAACCTTTGACGGGGAGGGCGTGGCTGCCTATGCCAAGAACGTGGTGGAGGACGGTGTGCTTGTCACACTTCTCCACAATCTGAAGACCGCTGCAAAGGCGGGAGTAAAGTCCACGGGCAACGCCAGTAAATCATCTTATGACGCAGTGGTAGGTATCAGCCCCTTTACCTTCTACATCAAGGCAGGCCAGTGCCCTGTGGCATCCGGCGAGACCTGCCGGGGGCTGGAGGATATGCTTGCGCTGGCTGGGGAAGGCGTGTATATCACGGAGCTGTCAGGGCTCCACGCAGGGGCGAACCCCATCACGGGAGACTTCTCCCTTTCCTCAAAAGGCTTCCTGATCTCTGAGGGCAGGAAGGGGGCCCCGGTGAAGAACTTCACCGTGTCGGGCAATTTCTTCACGCTGCTGCTTGAGATTGAGTAGGTGGGCACGGATCTGGACTTCGGCAACGGAAACTTCGGTTCGCCCTCCGTGCTGGTCAGGGACATGGCCATCGGCGGGAAAGAGTAAAGAGAGGCAGAAATCATTCGCAGAAAGGTGCGCTGGAGCGCAGTGTCGGAACTGGAAACAGACACGTAGCGGAAACGCCCGGAATGAATTATGGACGGAAGCCCTAGCGGCCAGAAATCATTCGCAGAAAGGTGCGCTGGAGCGCAGTGTCGGAACTGGAATAGGAGGACAGAAAAATGGATCAGCTGATGGAGCTGCTCAGGACCCGCAGAACCTACCGCAGGTTTGAGCAGAGGGAGATTAGTAAGGAGATCGTGGACGAGATACTGACGGCGGCGAGACTGGCGTCAAGCGCTGCGAACAGGCAGCCCTTGAGCTATATCGTGATCAGGGAGCCGGAAAAGGTGGCGGATGTCTTCGCTTATACCAGATGGGCAGGAGCGCTGCCTCCCGAGCAGGGACAGCCTAAGGAGGGAGAGCGCCCGGTGCTGTTCATTGCCGTGGTGGAGAATCTGGACATCAATCGGGACTGTGACACCGATGCGGGTCTGGCCATCAGTAACATGACCCTTGCCGCATGGAACAAGGGCGTGGGCAGCTGCATGATCGGGGCCTGTGACAAGGCAGCCTTGTCCCAAATGTTCGGGCTGACGGAGAACCAGAAGCTCCACACCGTGGTGGCCTTTGGCTATCCCTCCCATGTGAGCAGGATCGTGGACATGGAATCCCCTGAGGAGTTCAAGTATTACCTTGACAAAAATAGGGATTACGTGGTGCCCAAGAGGAAGCTTGCGGACGTGGTAAGATATCTGTGAATAGGATGCTAAATACCTCCTCGTCAGGGAGTGACTGTTGACGAGGAGGTATTTTACTCCCAAATAGGGTTTAATCAAAGATAGGGTCTACAGTGATACAGAAAGGAAATTGACATGGAAGAAAAACGCAGGAGAAGATGTATGTAAGACTAAATTCCACCATGTCACTGCCACCCTTGACAATAGAAATGCTCGTCATAATTACTAATGCCGAAGAACGAAAGAAGAACGAAAGAACAACGAAAGAACAACGAAAGAACAACAAAAGAACAATCAGTGGATAGTTGTAAATTTTTATTGCGCCTATTTCCAAGGTATGCTATACTGATTTCGGAGTCATAGATTCATTTAAGCAGGTCATTCTAAACTTCAAGGATCTGTACGCACAATGCATGGGCGAGGCCGATGGAATCGGCAGAGCCGGCAGCGTCAGCCATCTATCTTCTACTATTCAGAACCCCTGCTTAATACCACATGAAAAAATTAAGGAGGGGGAGCATGGGCGAGCCGAACAATGCGCTGGCCGTGTACATGAACAGACCTGACAGGATCAGGTCTGTTCTGGAATACTATCTGGGTGAGAAGCTTTCCGGAGACTGGGAGGTTTCAGAGATAAGGGGGCAGTACACAGTCCGAAATTCCAAGGGCAGGCTGTCCCTCCGCCAGCGGGACTATATGGGGAGGGCCCGGCTGCAGGGAGTCTGTTTCCTTCTCGGTCTGGAGAATCAGGAGACGGTCAACCTGATCTATCCGTGGAGGATGATGGAGCTGGACTGTCTGGCCTACGGGAGGGAGATCGAGGAGATTCAGGAAAGGAATCAGCTTGCCGGAGGACATTATGAGGCAGATGACGATTTCAAGTACCGTTATAAAAAGACAGACAGGATTCCTCCCATCCTGAATCTGACCTTGTACTGGGGGAAGGGGGAATGGAAGGAGCCGCAGTGTCTGAGAGACATGACGGAAGACATGGGGAGCCTGCCGGAGAAACTGAGGGATCTGGCAGGAGACTACAAGGTGCATCTGGTCTCCATGCGGGCCATACCGGAAGAGGAGCTGGAGAAGATGGATTCCGACCTGAAATATGTTCTGGGGATCATGAAGCGCACGGAATCCAGAAAGAGGTATAGGGAGTATATTTTGGAGCACCGGGATTTCTTTTCAAGGATACCCGAGAGCGCAGCGGATGTGATAGATGCCTGCACCCACATAAAAGACATCATGGGGAGGCTGGAATTTGTGCTGAATGAGGAGAGCGGAGAGGAGGAAGCGGATATGTGTAAGGCGTTACAAGACATTAAAAAAGATGCGCAGAGGCAGGAAAAGCGGCGGATGAACAAGCTGATCCGGCTGCTGCTTGCGGAGGGCCGTCAGGAGGATCTGCTGCGTTCCACCACGGATCAGGTTTTTCAGAGGGAGCTGTTCAGGGAATATCATATATGATTAGCGAAAAGCGCCCGGCCCGGATGTTTGGCCGGAGCCTTTTTTTATATTATTTTATTTTTATTTAATTGCATTTCCGCTAAAAGAGTCTACAATAAGACATGTGAGCAGAAAACAGATCCTGCGGACAGTGGGCCGGAGGCCATGGCGGGCAGGATTGGGATAGCTTGGGGCGCACCTGCCGGTCAAGAGGGAGGTGCCTACAGGCGACAGACGGGGAGGCAGGGACATGAGAGAAAGATTGCAGCGTTTCATGTGGGGACGCTATGGAACAGATCGTCTGAACCAGGTTCTGATGATTTTTGCTTTTATCTGTCTTTTGATTTCATTTTTCGGGGGAGGCGTTTTCTATTTGTTCGCCACGGTTCTGCTGGGATATTCCTATTTCCGTATGTTTTCCAGAAACGTGAGCAGACGCTCTCTGGAGAACCAGAAATATCTGCAGGCGGAGATGAAGGTGAGGGGCTTCTTTACAAGGAAGAAAAAGGAATTGGCCCAGCGCAAGGATTTCCGTATCTATAAGTGCCCCGGCTGCGGACAGAAGATCCGGGTGCCCAGAGGAAGGGGACGGATCGCCATCAGCTGCCGGAAATGCGGGAATGAATTTATCAAGAAGACATGAGGTATGAGACATGTTCGGATACATCATTATCAACAAGGCCGAGATGAAATTCAAGGAATTCGATGTGTATCATTCCTTTTACTGCGGGATCTGCAGGGATCTGAAGAGAAAATACGGCTCCTGCGGACAGCTTTCCTTAAGCTATGACATGACATTCCTTGCGATCCTGCTCACGGGCCTCTATGATCCTGAGACCAGAATCGGGAGCTGTAAATGCATTGCCCATCCCTTTGAGAGCCATCAGACGAGAAATAACATTTTTACAGAATATGCGGCGGATATGAATGTGATCTTTGCCCATTATAAATGTCAGGACGACTGGAAGGATGAAAAGAAGCTCTGGAAGCTTTTTTACGGCAGGTTGCTGGAGGGCAGAACCGGAAAGCTCAAGGATGTCTATCGGGAGAAGATCCGGAAGATCAATCTGCTCATGCAGGAGTTTTCCGATGCGGAGAAATCTCCGGATGCGGACATTGATACTCTGGCGGGACTGTTCGGCAGGGTCATGGCGGAGATCATGGCGGTCAGGGAGGATGAATGGGCGGAGAGCCTCAGATGCCTTGGCTTTTTTCTGGGCAAGTTCATCTATATCTGTGATGCCTATGAGGATGTGGAGACGGATCTCAGGAAGGGAACTCCCAATCCTCTGAAGCATAGATACAAAAATCCTGATTTCGAGGAAGAGAGCAAGACCATCCTTATGATGATGATGTCGGAATGCTGCAAGGAATTCGAGAAGCTGCCCATCCTTGAGAACGTGGAGATTCTGCGCAATATCCTGTATTCCGGTGTCTGGTGCAGGTACGAGGCAGTTCATGAGAAGCGCCTGCAAGGGGAGGCTTCTAGGAGGGGCTGACGCAGCCGGCATAAAATAAGCGCTTTAGTGCGGAAAACGAGGAAGCTATGTACGATCCATACGGTGTGCTCGGAGTGGGCAGAAACGCCTCCGAGGAGGAAATCAAAAAGGCATATAAGGCGCTGAGCCGCAAATATCATCCTGATGCCAACATCAATAATCCCAATAAGGCGCAGGCGGAGGAAAAATTCAAGGAGATCCAGAACGCCTATCAGCAGATCATGAAGGAGCGCACCTCCGGCTACGGCGGCGGGTATGGCGGTTACGGCCGGTCGGGCTACGGCGGAAGCGGCGGTTCAGGGTACAGAGGAGAAACGGGCGGCTCCGGCCATGCGGGGGGAGGATATGGTCCCTTCGGCGGCTTCGGCGCCGGTCCTTTCGGTGGCTTTGGGTTCGGGGGTTTCACGCAGGGCCAGAACACGGGCTATGAGGAAAATAATAATATCCGGGCGGCGGGAAACTATATCCGCAGCGGCTATTACAAGGAGGCCAGAACCAGTCTGGACGGCGTTGCGGACCGGGACAGGAGCGGCAGGTGGTATTATTACAGTGCAATCGCACATTCCGGCCTGGGAAACAACGTGGCGGCGCTGGAGCACGCCAGAAGGGCGGCGGCTCTGGAGCCGAACAATATAGATTACAAGAATCTCGTGCAGCAGTTCGAGAGCGGGGGCAGCTGGTATGAGCAGCGGCAGGCGGCCTATGGCTATCCGTCCTTTGGGGGCGGGAACCTCTGCATGAAGATCTGTATCGCAAACATGATCTGTAATGTGTGCTGTCTGGGCGGAGGATGCTGCGGCGGGCATGGCATGTATTATTATTAGCCCTTGACTTTTCTGCTTGGCTGGATTATAATGCGAGGTACAAGATATTGATATGGGTATCGCCATAGGACACAAGATGTAGATTACAGATCAACTGTACACCTATGACAAAAGCAATGGCTTGAAAAGGTCGTATCCGTAAGATGCTTGCGGTGCGGCTTTTTATGTTGCAGGCAGGGAGTTCTGTGGGGTAGACAAAAAGCGCAGGAACGGGAGAAAGCTTCTGCGGGCAGAAAGCAGTCGTAGGCAGACAGGCCTCTGGCGTCAGGCGGGAAGCGCTGCAGTGCAGGCAGTCCGGCGCAGATGCAGCTGTATTTGTATGAGGAGGAAGGGCAGAGAGATGAGGATTCAGAAAAGAGACGGATGTATTGTGGCTTTCGAGGAGGAGAAGATCAGGGCGGCCATCCAGAAGGCCAACAATGAGGTGGAGGAGAAGGATAGGGCTGACGGAGAGCTGGTACAGGAGATACTGGATGCGGTGCGGGAGGAAGGCAGGGAGCTGCAGACCGTGGAGCATGTGCAGGACATTGTGGAGGAGCATCTTGTCAGGAGCAACAAGTACGCCCTTTCCAAGAAATACATCGTGTACCGTTACCAGAGGAGCCTGCTGCGGAAGTCCAACACCACGGACGAGTCCATACTGAAGCTGATCCGCAACGAGAACAAGGAGCTTGCGGAGGAAAATTCCAACAAGAACACGCGCCTTGCCTCCACCCAGCGGGACTATATCGCCGGCGAGGTGTCCAGGGACGTGACCCGACGTATGCTGCTGCCGGAGCATATTTCCATGGCTCATGACAACGGCGTGATCCATTTTCATGATGCGGATTATTTTATCCAGCCTATCTTTAACTGCTGTCTCATCAACATTCAGGATATGCTGGACAACGGAACCTCCATCAACGGCAAAATGATTGAGTCCCCAAAGAGTTTTCAGGTGGCATGCACCGTCACCACCCAGATCATCGCCGCAGTGGCCAGCAACCAGTACGGCGGGCAGTCCGTGAACGTGAAGCATCTGGGAAAGTACCTGCGAAAGAGCAGGGATAAATTCAGGGCGCAGCTGGACAAGGAATTCTGTGATACCCTCAGCGAGGAGGCAAAAGAGAAGGTCGTGGAGCTGCGGCTTCAGGACGAGCTGCGCTCCGGTGTGCAGACCATCCAGTATCAGATCAACACCTTGATGACCACAAATGGCCAATCACCCTTCGTGACCTTGTTCCTCCATATTGATGATCAGGATGAATATGTGGATGAGACTGTCCGTATTATCAGGGAGATCCTGGAGCAGCGGCTTCAGGGAACCAAGAACGAGAAGGGCGTGTACGTGACGCCGGCATTCCCCAAGCTGGTCTACGTGCTGGATGAGAACAACTGCTTAAAAGGCGGAAGGTACGATGATGTGACAAGGCTGGCAGCGGAATGCTCCGCAAAGAGGATGTATCCCGATTATATTTCCGCAAAGAAGATGAGGGAGAATTATGAGGGCAATGTGTTCTCCTGCATGGGCTGCCGTTCCTTCCTCTCTCCTTGGAAGGACGAGGAGGGGCACTATAAATGGGAGGGGCGTTTCAATCAGGGCGTGGTGAGCCTGAACCTTCCTCAGATCGGTATCATCTCGGAGGGGGATGAGGAGACTTTCTGGAAGCGGCTTGACGAGAGGCTGGAGCTTTGCTATGAGGCTCTGATGTGCAGGCATAAGGCCCTCCTGGGCACGGTTTCTGACGTGAGCCCCATCCACTGGCAGTACGGCGCTATCGCCCGTCTGAAGAAGGGGGAGAAGATCGACAAGCTGCTTCTGGGCGGCTATTCCACTATGTCGCTGGGATATATCGGGCTCTATGAGCTGACCTGGCTCATGAAGGGCTGCAGTCATACCGCACCGGAGGGGAAGGAGTTCGCCCTGAGGGTGATGGATCATCTGAAGGATACGGCAGCAAGGTGGAGAAGCGAGACGGGCATCGGCTTCAGTCTGTACGGAACACCGGCGGAGACCCTGTGCTACCGGTTTGCCAGAATCGACAGGGAGAAGTACGGCGATATCCCCAATGTGACGGACAAGGGCTATTATACCAATTCTTACCATGTGGATGTGCGGGAGCCTATTGATGCCTTCACGAAATTCACTTTTGAGAGCGAGTTTCAGAACAAGTCTCTGGGGGGAGCCATTTCCTATGTGGAGATCCCGAATCT
>CANOFQ010000013.1 GCA_947565325.1 uncultured bacterium | reverse complement strand
CAGAATCGGAATGTTGATGGCAAACATCCACGTACCTGTCTCCAGCCCGGTGATCCTATTCATAATAATGGAAATGCCCGTGACCCCTCCGGGAGCCAGCGAGTTAGGATCCAGAAACAGACTGACGGCCACGGCGTAAATGGCAGAAGCCAGAGTGATCGACAGATAGTCCATCACTCTGCGTTTCCACGTCTTCTTCTCCTCGTATTGAATCTCCTTTTCCTGTTCCCTGCTCAGCTTCTTTTTCGTTTTCATGACAGAATCCCCTTATAAACAGTTCCTGTGATGCCCCTATGTCTCCTAAATATTCGTAGTTACCTGCTTGGGCTGGTAGCCGTCCTTCTCCAGCGCCTCCATGATCTGCCTCTTGTGCTCCGTACCGAAGGCCTCCATGGTGATCCGCAGCTCCACCGCCACGTTCCGGTTGGTGGTCACGAACTGGTTGTGCTCCAGTTTAACCACGTTTCCATCCGCATTTGCGATGATGCCGGAGACCTTGTGCAGCTCCCCCGGCTTATCCGGCAGAAGGATGGACAGCGTGAACACTCTGTCCCTCATGATCAGGCCCTGCTGTACTACAGAAGACATGGTGATCACGTCCATGTTGCCGCCGCTTAAGATGGCCACCACCTTCTTGTTCTTCACGTCCAGATGCTTCAGGGCCGCCACGGTCAGGAGGCCGGAATTTTCCACCACCATTTTGTGGTTCTCCACCATGTCCAGAAAAGCTACCACCAGCTCCCCGTCATCCACGGTGATGATATCGTCCAGATTCCTGCGTAGGTAAGGGAAAAGCTTCCTGCCCGGGGTCTTCACCGCCGTGCCGTCCGCAATGGTATTGACCTTGGGAAGCGTGACCACCTCCCCCGCCGCAAGGGACGCCTGCATACAGCTGGCCCCTGCCGGCTCCACGCCGATGACCCTGATCTGAGGATTCAGAAGCTTGGCAAGGGCGGACACCCCCGTGGCCAGCCCGCCTCCCCCGATGGGCACCAGTATGTAATCCACTGTGGGAAGCTCCTTGAAGATCTCCATGGCGATGGTTCCCTGGCCGGTAGCTACATCCAGATCATCAAAAGGATGGATGAATGTATAGCCGTGCTCTGCCGCCAGCTCATAGGCCTTTTCGCAGGCCTCGTCGTACACGTCCCCGTACAAGACCACCTGGGCGCCATAGCCCTTGGTGCGGTTCACCTTGATCAGAGGCGTGGTGGTAGGCATCACGATGGTGGCCTTTGCCCCATAGCTCTTGGCCGCATAAGCCACTCCCTGGGCATGGTTCCCTGCGGAGGCAGTGATCAGGCCTCTGGCCCGCTCCTCCTCCGTCAGCGTGCTGATCTTATAATATGCCCCCCTCAGCTTATATGCGCCTGTCAGCTGCAGGTTCTCCGGCTTCAGATAGACCTTGTTGCCGGTCTGGGCGCTGAGCTGTTCGCTGAACACCAGCTTCGTCTCCAGCGTCACCTTCTTGACGGTCTCAGAGGCCTCCTCGAATTTTTCCAGTGAAAGCCCCTCCCGATTCTCCTCTTCCGAAGTCTGCTGCGCCCCCGGGACTCCGCTTCCCGGCAACAGCTCCTCCACAGAACTCTGTTTTTCCATCTTCCTCATCCTTTCCTCCGCCTTTACGGCTCCTCTGCCACGAATGCCACTTCTTCCATAGACGTTTCCTCGTCCATAGACGCTGCCCGTCCCATGGATGTCTCCTCTTCGATCATCATGAATATCTTATTTCATATATCTTTTTATTTATATCTCTCTTTTGTTTCATATATATCTTTTGTTTTATGCATATCTTTTATAATAAATTTCATAAATGTCTTTTATCCCATCCCTCACTCAGAGACAATTTCATTCACCTGACACGCTCCGTCAGGCCTCGTCTTCCCCGGCCTTCTCTCCGTCGCCGCCCTCCACGTCGAACAGAGCGTTCACGAACTGATCCGAGTCGAATTCCTGAAGGTCGTCGATGGTCTCCCCCACCCCGATGTACTTCACCGGAACCTGCAGCTCGGACTGGATGGCCACTGCGATGCCGCCCTTGGCGGTTCCGTCCATCTTGGTGAGGATGATGCCCGTAAGATCCGCCACCTCTCCGAATTCCCTCGCCTGCACCATGGCGTTCTGCCCCGTGGTACCGTCCAGAACGATCAGGTTCTCCCGGTAAGCGTCAGGAAACTCCCTGTCTATGATGCGGTTCATCTTCCGAAGCTCCTCCATGAGGTTTTTCTTGTTATGGAGCCTGCCGGCAGTATCGATGAGCAGCACGTCCACGCCTCTGGCCTTGGCCGCATTCACTGCGTCGAATACCACACTGGCAGGATCTGCCCCCTCGTTTCCGCCCACCATGGGCACGTCCGCCCGTCTGGCCCACTCTGCGAGCTGGTCTCCCGCAGCAGCCCGGAAGGTGTCGGCCGCAGCGATCAGAACCTTCTTGCCGCTGTCCTTGAGCTTGCCTGCCAGCTTGCCCACGGAGGTGGTCTTGCCTACGCCGTTGACGCCGATCACCATCACGATGGACTGGCGCTTCTGGAAATCGTAAGCGTTCTCATCTACCCGCATCTGCTCCTTGATGCTGTCTATCAGAAGCTGCTTGCAGGCCTGCGGTTCCTTGATATGCTCCTCCTTGATCTGGCTCTTCAGACGGCTGATGATCTGCGCAGTGGCGTTCACGCCGATATCGCCCATGATCAGGATCTCCTCCAGCTCCTCGTAAAAGTCGTCATCGATAGCGGAAAAGCCGCTGAACACGGAATCAATTCCCCTGACGATGTTGTTTCTGGTCTTTGTCAGCCCCTCCTTCAACCGGGCGAAAAAACCCTTCCTTCCCTCCGCCATACAGTTATCCTCCTATTCCAGTACCGTCTCTACACTTCAAGCGCCCAGTTCTGGGAAGCATTTCCGCTCACAAGAGCGTGTGCCCGTAAATCCTTCCGGGCGCTTTCCGTTCCGAGACTGTTTTCCAGTACCGTCATGCGATTCCAATCGCATTGCTCACTTCAAGCGCCCAGTTCTGGGAAGCATTTCCGCTCACAAGAGCGTGTGCCCGCAAATCCTCCCCCTATGTCAGATCCTTATCGATGAGGTTGACGCTCACAAGGGTAGAAACGCCCTTTTCCTGCATCGTGATTCCGTACAAGCGGTCCGCCCGCTCCATAGTGCCCCTTCTGTGGGTTATGACGATGAACTGGGTATTCTTGGTCAGCTTGTGCAGGTACCCCGCAAACCTGCCAACGTTGGAATCGTCCAGCGCCGCCTCGATCTCGTCCAGCAGGCAAAAGGGGGAAGGCTTCAGATTCTGGATCGCAAAGAGCAGGGAGATGGCCGTCAGGGCCTTCTCTCCGCCGGACAGCTGCATCATGTTCTGGAGCTTCTTTCCGGGAGGCTGGGCGATGATGCGGATGCCTGCCTCAAGAATATCCTCCTCCGGCATCAGCTCCAGCGTCCCCTTCCCGCCGCCGAACAGCTCCCTGAACACCTTGTCGAACTCTCTTCCGATCTCTGCGAATTTTTCCGCAAACTGTCGCCTCATGGCCGCATCCAGCTCCCGGATGATGTTCTCCAAGGTCTTTTCCGCCTCCACCAGATCGTCCCGCTGGGTTTTCATGAAGTTGAACCGCTCCATGAGGTTTTTATAATCCTCTATGGCGTTCACGTTCACGTCCCCCAGCTTCCGGATCTGATCCTTCAGAGCCGATATCTCCTTCTTCATAGCCGCCAGATCCGTCAGACTCTCATCCCGCATGCCTGCGGCAGCGCTCAAGGTGAGCTCATATTCGTCCCACATATAATTGATCTGAGCCTCCAGATCCTCCTCATGTTTCTCCCTCTGGGCATTCAGGCGGTATACCTCCTTGTCCAGAGCGGACAGCCTCTCCGAGAGCTCCTCACGTCTGGCGAAAAAGCTCTTCTGTCTGGCGGAAAGCTCCTCCTTGCGGGCCACCGTCTCCTTCAGGCGCTGCTGCGACTCATTCTGCGCATCATAGGATGCAGCGATGGTCTTCTCAATCTCGCAGATATTTGTCTGCCTGCGCTCCATCTCTGCCGCATTCTCCTCTAACGCCGAAAGCACCTCCTCCAGCTCGGCCTGAGCCTTCTGGATCTCGCCGTCGATACGGTCCACGTTGGCCTGCTTGAAGCCCAGTGCCTGACGCATCTTTTCCGCCTTCAGCTCCCATTCGGACAAATGTGCTGACGCATCCGTCTCCTGCCCCCGCTGCTCCTCCAGCTCCCGCTGGAAGCCTCCGATCTTTGCCTGAATGTCCTGCTCCAGCCCCTCGCTGTCATTCAGCTCCTGCTGAATGGCTTCCTTCTCGCTGCGGATCTGCGCCGTTCTGGCCTCGATCTCCTTCTCCTCCGCCCGGAGGGACACTACGCTCTCCTCCTCCTCGTCCATGCGCTCTCTGGCCTGAGCGATGTTGAGTCTGGCGGTGTTCTGCTCTATGGACTTTCGCTGGATCTCGCCCTTCAGGCTCTCAAGATCCACCCGCAGTCTGGTTCGTCTGGATTTTATGCTCTCTATCTCACGGTTGATGCCTTCTATGGATTCCCGCAGCTTGGCCGCCCTCTTCTCCAGTGCGTCGATCTCCCGGCGCCTGCCCAGAAGATTGCTGTTGTTTTTGAACGCACCTCCGCTGATGGCTCCCCCGGGAACCAGAAGCTCTCCCTCCAGCGTGACGATGCGCAGGCTGTAGCCGGATTTCTTGGCCAGTCTTGCGGCATGATCCACATGATCCGCGACTACGATGCGTCCCAGCAGGTTTCTGGCCACATTGCGGTATCTCTCATCTATCTGCACAAGGGTATCCGCCGTTCCGATGACCCCCTTTTCCGAAAGCAGCTCCTCATTCTGGAGGCCCTTCGGATTGACTATGCTGGTCAGGGGCAGGAAGGTTGCCCTGCCATGACGGCCCTCCTTCAGGAAGGAGATCATCCTCTTGGCGGTCTCCTCGTCCTCCGTGACAATATTCTGGATGCTGCCCCCCAGAGCCGTCTCAATGGCAGTCTCATACCGCTTGTCCACCTTTATGATATCCGCCACCACGCCTACGATGCCCGGAACCTTCTCCTTCTGCTCCATCACCTTCTTGACGCTGCCGCCGTATCCCTCATAGCGCTCGGCAAGGTTTGTCAGTGCCTCCAGCTTGGACTTCTCCATGTGATAGGCGCTCTGGGCCTCCCGCAGGCCTGCATCCTGCTTCGTCAGCGCCTCCTTGAAGCCCCCCAGCTCCTGCTCCATGGCAGCCTCCCGCTCCCGCAGGCCGCTGATCTCCTCCGTGATCCTCTGAAAAGCCTCCTCCAGCTTCTTTATGGTCTCCTCTCTGGCAGCCTCGTCGGACTTTGCCCGCAGCAGGCGGGAATTCAGCTCGGCCTTTCTGATATTGACCTGCTCCATCATGGTGTCCAGGCGGCCCAGCTTCGACTTTATGGTGGCCCTCTGGTTCAGCTCCCCGATAATCGTATTCTTGCCTGTCTCGATCTGGTTATTCAGCTCCGCGATCCTTTGCTGCAGCGCCTCCAGCCTCTGCCTCGCCTTCTCTGCTGCTGCGGCTGTCTCCTCCACCTGTGCGTCCGTATCGCTCTTGTCCAGAAGCAGCCCTGCCCTGTCCTCCTTCTTGGCACAGATCTCTTCCTCCAGAGCGGTGCGCCTGTTGCTCAGATGTGCCTCGCTGCCTTTGGCCGAATTGATCTGCTCCTTCAGCACGTTCATCTCGCCCTCCAGCCTGCCCCGCATCAGCCCTGCGTCGGTGACGGTGCTTCTGGCCTGTTCGATGGCCTTCTCAAGTTCCTCTATTTCCTCCTGTATGCGCTGATACTCCTCCTTGATGCCGTCATAGCTCTCCCTCGTCCCGGCCAGCTCGCCCTCTGCGATCCCGTATTTCTCCTCCACCTCCCGGAGGCGCTCTCTCAGGCGTTCATTCTCCATCAGGAAAACGTTTATGTCCAGCCGCTTCTGCTCCTCCTTCTTCCGAAGGTAGATCCTTGCCGTCTCCGACTGGCGCTCCAGAGGGCCCGTCTGCTTTTCCAGCTCCGAAAGGATATCGTTGACCCGCACCAGGTTCTGCTTCTCGTTTTCCAGCTTGGTCTGGGCCGCCGCCTTCCTGCGCTTGAATTTCACGATTCCGGCCGCTTCGTCAAAAAGCTCCCGCCGCTCTTCCGGCTTGCCGCTCAGTATCTTGTCGATCTGTCCCTGACCGATGATGGAATATCCTTCCTTACCTATTCCCGTATCATAAAAAAGCTCGTTCACGTCCTTCAGCCTGCAGGCACTTCCGTTGATCAGATATTCGCTCTCTCCGGAACGGTAGATCCTTCTGGCCACAGTCACCTCATCAAAATCAATTGCAAGCTGATGATCTGCATTGTCCAGAGTGATGGCCACACAAGCATAGCTTAAAGGCTTCCTGTTCTCCGTGCCGGAAAAGATCACGTCCTGCATGCTGGCGCCCCGCAGCTGCTTCACCCGCTGCTCCCCCAGCACCCAGCGCACTGCGTCCGCCACATTGCTCTTTCCGCTGCCGTTCGGCCCCACAATGCCCGTTATGCCGTTGTGGAACTGGAAACTGATTTTATTCGCAAAGGACTTGAAGCCCTGTACCTCTATACTCTTTAAATACATTCCGTATCCCTCAAGAACAGCAGGGCCTTGTAAGCAGCCTGCTGCTCCGCCGCCTTTTTCGTTTTTCCCTCTCCTGTGCCCAGCACCCGGTCATCCATATGTACCGACACCCGGAAGAGCTTGTCATGCTCCGGCCCGCTCTCCTCCAGCATTTCATAGCTGAGCTCCTTCTTCAGCTTTCCCTGCACCAGCTCCTGAAGGCTGCTCTTGCTGTCGTAAAAGAGCTGTCTGTCCGCCAGATCGGCCAGAACGAACCTGTTCACGAAGGACCTTGCCGCCTCCATCCCGCCGTCCAGATAGACCGCACCGATCACGGCCTCCATGACATCGGAAATAATGCTGTCCCGGTCCCGGCCGCCCATGGCCTCTTCCCCTCTTCCCAGCAGCATGAACTGCCCAAGCTCCATATCTCTTGCGCATATGGCAAGGGACGGCTCGCAGACCATGGAGGCCCGCATCTTCGTCAGCTCCCCCTCCGGCACCAGTCTGTGGGTCTTGTACAGAAACTCGCTGGTCACCAGCTCCAGCACCGCATCCCCCAGAAACTCCAGCCGCTCATAGTTCTTCCCTCTGTTGATCCTCTGCTCATTGGAAAACGAGCTGTGGGTCAGCGCCTGCCTCAGCAGCGCCCGATTTTGGAAGGAGTAGCCCATACGCTCCTCCAGTGCCTCTAGACAGCTCTGATACTCCTCTAACATTCTTTGCTCCTTTAAGTCCGCCTCCAGCGAACGTCACTCTCCCGGACAGCAGGCCCCCCTGCCCGTCCCCTCTTTTAACGCAAACGAGCAGCCCCCTATATGCGGACTGCCCCTCTCAAGCTGCAACCGTTCCGTCACGGTTCAAACACTTATTCTATCATGCTTTTGATCAGCTCCACGGCCTCGCCTACTGTCTTGATCTTTTCCGCATTTTCGGAAGGGATATCGATGTTGAACTCCTCCTCGATACCCATGATCACCTGATATACATCAAGAGAATCCGCCCCCAGGTCGTCCGTGAAAGTAGATTCCTCCGTGATCTCATTGGGATCTACATTCAGCACATCCGCAATTACCTTCTTCAGCTTTTCAAATTCCATGCCATTTTCCTCCTTGTTTTTGATTCTGACCATTTATGATTCTGACCGCTTTCCTTCAGCGTCTAGTCCTCCAGAACAATCTGTTCCCTTATCTTTTCATTTATATTCTGTTCCTTGAAAGCAATGCACTGAAGAACGGAATTTCTGATCTCCACGGCCTTGCTGCTGCCGTGGGTCTTCACCACAAGACCGTTCAGGCCCAGAAGCGGCGCTCCTCCGTACTCCTCCGTGCTGAAGCTCTTCAGGGTCTGCTTCAGGGCCGGCTTCACCAGCAGGGCCCCCAGCTTGCTCTTGAAGCTGCTCATCATGCCGGCCTTGATCTTGCCGATGAGGGCATCGCTGACCCCTTCCAGCATCTTCAGGACAATATTCCCCGCAAATGCCTCGCACACCAGCACGTCTGCCGCACCCATGGGAATATCCCTGGCCTCCACATTGCCCACGAAATTTATCTCGGGACAGTTCTTCAGAAGAGGGTAGGTCTCCTTCGTCAGGGCGTTGCCCTTCTCCTCCTCCGCACCGATGTTCACCAGCCCCACTCTTGGGTTCTTCACCCCCAGCACACTTTCCATATAGATGCTGCCCATCTTGGCGAACTGTACAAGCTGGGAGGGTCTGGCGTCCACGTTGGCGCCGCAGTCCAGAAGCAGACTGACCCCCTTCACGTTTGGTATGACAGGGGCAAGGGGAGGCCTCTCCACGCCCTTGATGCGTCCCACGATGACCTGTCCTCCCACCAGCACCGCTCCGGTACTGCCGGCCGACACCAATGCGTCACACTCCCCGTTCTTGACCATGTACATACATTTCACGATGGAGGATTCCTTTTTCTTGCGAATCGCCATCACGGGGGGCTCCCCCGTCTCTATGACCTCCTCCGCATGAAGGACCTCCAGCCGTTCCTGGTCATAGGTATACTTCTTCAGCTCCTCTGCCACCACGGGCTCCCGCCCCACCAGAAAAACCTTCACCCGCTTATCCGCGTTCACGGCCTCAACGGCTCCCTTCACTGTCTCCACGGGCGCATTGTCGCCTCCCATGGCATCCACGGCAACATTTACCATAACCGCCTCCGAAACCTATCCCTTATTGATTTCTCTTCTTGTTTTTACGCTGTATATTTATGAGTCATTTTCCAATGGGTACACAACTCCAAAAAGGAAGTTCCTAGAGCTATTTCTTTTTTACTATAAAATAAACACAATGAAAATGCAAGCCAAAAGAATGAATCTGCACTGGATAGGCCAAACATTCTTGTACAAGAAAAGGGGCGTCCACCAGAACGCCCACCTTACCACATATCCACAACCTATAGGGCATGGCCGGCTGCACTGTTTCCAGCCCTTGCCGTCATACCTCGCCCTATGAAGATAAAGCATCCCGCCGAAAACAGGTTCTTCAAATATGCCGGTATGTCGGCTTATGCCTCAACGCTTACTACCTGCTTCTTGTTATAAGAACCGCAGGCCTTGCAGACCCTATGGGGCACCGTCAGAGCGCCGCACTTGCTGCACTTTACCAGAGTAGGGGCCGTCATCTTCCAGTTTGCCCTTCTCTTATCTCTTCTGCTTTTGGAAGATTTATTCTTAGGACAGATTGACATGGTTACACCTCCTTATTCCCATTGAAAATATCTTGTATCACTGCCATACGGGGGTCGGGGACGAACCTGTCGCACCCGCAGCTCCCTAGGTTCAGATCCTGCCCGCACTTCGGACACAATCCCTTGCAATCCTCCCTGCACAGAATCTTTGCAGGCCAGTTTACCAGAATCTCATTGTGCATAAAGGCTTCCGTGTCCAGCCGGCACTCTTTCATGAAGCCCAGATCGTCCGCTTCCTCGTCCTCCGTTCCCGGAAGAACCACCTTGCGCCGGAACTCCAGCTCCATGTCCAGCAAAACCTCCCTCAGACAGCGGTCACAGACCGCCCCGAAGGAAAGCCTCGTCCTGCCAAGGATCTCCGCCTTGCCCTTTCCCACATTGGAGAAGACAAAGGATATCGGTAACTTAGACGTGACATTAAAGCGCTCCGTCCCGTTCTCGAATCCGGTCATCTCCAGAGGCACCTCCAGTGCCTTCTGCATGCCCTCGGATACCAGAACATCTGACAAATCCACTATCATAGAAACTCCCATGCACAATAAACTGTAAACATAAGTTTCACACATTGATTAATTATACATAGGGAAAATAGGTTTGTCAACAACAATTTCAAGCTTTTTCCAATGTTGCGCTCCTATGCATTACTTCGTTTCTCTCCGCTGTCTTCTGCCCTTCTCCGGGCCGGCGGCATCCTCTGCAGGCAAATCCCCGGGCCCGCGATCTCCCTGCTGCTGGTATTCCTTCAGACGCTCATTGATAGCCCTTGCGTCCTCTGCCGACCTCCTCCACGAAATCACCGAGACCACCACATAGACCAGAGCGATGGTGACCACCATGACCGCCAGGCTGCCCAGATGATCGGTCCTGTACCACCGAAACCAAAAGCCTGCCCCCAGCACCACCATGTTGATGTAGACATAATGCACTCCTACCCTGACGGCCATCTCCCGTTTCCTGCAGCATCTGTCCCAAGGATAGATCAGACCGCCCAGAGAGCAGAAAAAGGAAACAAGAGGGATCTGCCACAGGACGGCCGACTCCACCGTCTCGGAAGGCTCCAGCAGGTTCGTGAACACTGCCACTGCGATCACCACGCAGGTGGTGACCAGGGAAAACACATAGAACAGAAACCGTATCCTCTCTTTCATAAATAATCCTTTCTTGTCCTCTCAAAGCCCCAGCTTTTCCTTCAGCAGGGGCACATACTGTCTGGAGACGATCAGGCGCTCGCCGTTTTTCATATATGCCTCGAAGCGCCCGTTGAAGGCAGGGCTCACGCTTTCGACCTTTGACAGATTCAGGATCGTGGATTTGGAGGCCCTGAAGAAATCCGTACCGGACAGCCGATTCTCCAGCTCGTAAAGCTTGTTTTTCGTCTCATAGACTTCCCTTTCCAGATAGGCGAACACCTTGTTGTCCACTGCCTCAAAATAATAGACCGCCTGCGGCAGTATCTGAAACAGCTTCTCCTCCTTTGAGACCGTCAGCTTCTCCCTGCCTGCCTTCAGGGCATATATAAGCTTCAGCATCTGCTCGTCCATCCCCCTGCAGCGGATAATGATTTCCTCTTCTTCGCCATCGGCCAGATCCTGTATGGTTATTTTCATGGTTTTCCTCCGCACATGCGTTTTATATGGCCCTGAACTTTCTGCCTCTGCTCAGAATGCCGGCGATCCCCACTGCCATTATAGCATAGAACAGCAGAAAAACCACCTGTTCTGCTGCCGAAACCTGTCTTTCTCCTATAGAGAAGGTGATCCCCATGGCCTCCCTGAAGGCCTCTGACGCCTCCTCCGGCAGGCCGGCGAAGGTTCTGGAAAGGGCCTCCTGCGTACAGACCTTGCGCATCATGGCGGCGCCGTGCAGCACGGGAAGGCATTTCAGCGCCGTCCGCACGTTTTCGGACAGCGACGCCATGGGCAGATAGATACCGCCCACGAAGCCCACCAGCGTGCCTATGATGGTGAGGAGGCCGCTCCATGCGCTGCTGCTGTGGACGAACAGCGCCAGAGGATACGCTATGGCCGAAAAGACAAAGGTGTTCAGCGCAATCATCCCCAAAAGCTTCAGCAGGCTGCCCGCCTCCAGCAGGCCATAGCCCTGCAGGGCAAAATACCCCTCCCCCGCCGCCAGCGTCAGAACGCACATGCCCGTGCCCACCAGCCATGCGGCCAGAACATAGCCCAGAGCCAGCTTCAGGCGGCTCACCGGCGTCACATAGAACGCCATGATCCGTTTCTGAACCGTATCCTCCACCATGGCCCCCATCACGGTCAGCGTCACCGTGACCGCATTTACCACCAGAATCCCCGCCAGCGTCCAGAGCTGGATCAGACCTGCCGCATTCTTTTCGTCCAGCGCCCTGTCGCGCGCTCCGCCGTACTGCGCCAGCATATCCGCCAGATTCTGGCTGTTAGCCTTCCCCAGAAACAGCACCATCAGTCCCAGCACGATGAGCATGGACAGCAGGGAAAAAAACACCGCCGACCGCTCCCTCAGAAAGATCAGACTGTTCCTTTTTGCCATGCAGAATATTTCACGCATACCTTCCCTCTCCCTTCTTCAGCATCCGGCCGTCTCCCTGTGACGCTCTGTCCCACTTTCCGGCCGTTTCTCTATGGTGTTCCTGCCCGACTCCTCTGCCGCTTTCTCCGGCGGCACATCCTTCTACTTTTCCGTCTTCTCCAGCTCCTTGCCCGTGATATTCAGGAACACGTCATCCATGGTGCCCTGCACCAGCTCAAAACCGCTCAGGCACTCTTCCGTCTCCTTTAGAATGGGCAGCGCCAACAGACTATCCTGCAGCGTCATCAGGAAACAGTTTCCCTTCCACTGCGCCTTCTCGTCTGTCCCGAAGCCCTGCCGCCCCAGAATCTCCCCGAGCCGCTCTCCCTTTCCCTCCCGGGGAACCAGCTTCAGCCTGTCTCTTGCGAAACGCTCCTTCAGCGAAAAGGGCGTTCCGGTCTGCCGGATCTTCCCGCCGTCTATCACTGCGATATGCCCTGCCCTGGCGGCTTCCTCCATATAGTGGGTGGTGAGGAAGATCGTCACTTCGTCCTCCTTCTGCATTCTGGACAGGCTGTCCCAGACCATGTTCCGGGTGGCAGGGTCTAACCCCGTGGTAGGTTCGTCCAGAAAAAGCACCTCCGGCGTATTCACCAGCGCCGCCGCTATCTCACAGCGCCTCTTCTGACCCCCGGACAGCTTCTCGTACCGCCTGCCTGCGATGTCCGAGATCTCCAGCTTCTCACAGATATCCCGAACCCTTTTTCTGGTCTCCCTGGCCCCCCAGCCGTAGAGGGAGCCCCGCACCTGCAGGCTCTCCTCCACGGTGAGCTTTCCGTCCAGACAGTTCCCCTGCCATACTGCGCCGATCCTGCGCCGGATGTCCTCGTCCTTTCTGCCCAGCTTAAGTCCGCAGATCTCGGCCTCTCCCCCAGTGGGCGAAAGCAGCGTGCAGAGCATATTGATGGTGGTGGACTTCCCGGCGCCGTTGACCCCCAGAAACCCGAACAGCTCCCCCTTCTCCACCTGAAAGCTGATATCGTCCACCGCCCTGATCTCTCTGTAATATTTCTTCAATCCACTGACCTTTATGACCTGCTCCACCTTCTGCCCTCCTGCCTCTGTTTCTGCGGCCCTGCTGTGCGCCCCAGGCACCGGTCCTTATCATCATCCTTCACGGTTCTGCTGTTGTGCCTCCCTGCCGCCTTGTCATTGTCACCGGCCCAAGCATATCAAAAAAGGCAGCCTGCCGCAAGCATTCTGCGGTAAGCTGCTTTTTTGAGGCGTTAAGATGCGTCTATGGCAGGTGCTCCGTGCCGAAGCCCCTTGCGCAGCCACTAATGACTACCGGACCGTTCCCCGTCACAGCGCTCTACCCATATCAGCCGTGCCATGCGCCTTTGGGGCACACAGAAACGCACTCCCTGCCGCTTCATCCTCTCTCCCTCCTCCAGGAAGGCCTCCTTGCTGTCCTCGTCCACAAAGCGGTATCTGGCTCCCTCCTGCCCATAGGGCAGCTGCACCACAAGGCTGTCCGGACCGCAGTCTTCCATTCGGAACACGAACAGTACCCCCTTCCCGATCTCCTTATCGTAATAACTGTAGGCAGTGAATCCCTTCTTGTCCTTCTCCGGATGCCATGGGGTATGGACATAGAAATCCTTCAGCAGATAGGGCTTCACCTTCTCCCATTCCCTGAGTCCCCAGCGCAGGATTTCAAAATCCTGATCCGGATCCTGCGTAAACTGAGCCTCCAGGTTCAGCACCGGCAGATAGGAGGCCCTCCATGTATAGACGTCGCTGATCCCTTCGGCATCCCTCTCCCCCAGCTTCTCTCTGGTGCCTGCGCCGCAGAAAGGAATCCACTTGTTAAATGCCGTGGTCATGGAGAGCCGCAGCGCCGTGGACGTGCGGTCACCGTCGCTTCTGAGGACGGGCACGCCTCTGCGCAGGGACTCCAGATCGTTCCTTCCCCCGCCGCCGGCGCAGGAATCCACGAAGCCGCAGCCGCCATGGCCCAAGGTGCATGCAATGATCTCGTCCCAGAGCCTATAATGCCCCATGATGCATTTGGTCTCCGTGATCCCCCTGCGGTTCTCTCCCTCCAAGCCGTCTTTGTAGCTCCACAGAGGCGCACAGTCGGCGTTGAAATCCTCTCTGTACATCTCCACCCTGTTTTCCCGCAAGATCCGGCAGACCCGCTCCAGCGTCCAGTCGAAGCAGTCAGGGTCTCCGATATTGTTCGTAATGTTCCTGCGCCCCTTCTCCTCGATGGCCCATTCCTTCTGATACCCGTACCGCTTCGCCAGATTCTCCGGATCCGTCACCCGCTCCGGCTCGAACCACATAATGGTTTTCATGCCGTTCTCCCGTGCGAAGTCCGTGGATTCCCGGAAGGTATTCCCCGGCCATTTCACCGGGTCCAGCTCCCATGTGCCCACGGTTCCCCACCACTCCCGCTCCGGGCTGCTGCCGTCCGGAGCCTCGTACCAGCCTGCGTCAAACCAGCGGAAATCCGCCTTGATGCCCTCCGCCAGCATCTTCTCCATAGATGGACGCCATGTAGTGTACCGTTCGGAGATGCTGCCGTCCGAGTTTGGATAGCCTGTGTCATTGGCAAGGAAACAAGTGGAAAAGGGCTCCATTTCCCTGCCGGAGCCGTCAAAGGCGGGAAGATTGCATCTGATGAACCAGCTGCGCCAGTAATTGACTGCATAATTCTCGTCACGAACTCCATAGGGAGCCCTCACGAACAGCGCAGTCCGTATTCTTTCCCCGGGCCGCAGAAAGGAACGGAATCCGTTTACGGAACCGGCACGAAGCACTGTCTTTCTTCCGTCATAGGAAAAATCCGCCCGCCAAGTGCCTGCCCAGCCGATGGCCAGCATTGCGCCTCCGTCGCCGTATTCCAGATTGAAATAAGGAAAGTGAAAGTGAGTGGGCCTTCCCGTATCGGAATAAAAGCTTGCCGGCATATGGGCCAGTTCCACGGCATAGGGCCTGTATTGATTCGCCCAGTCCCCCATGATGCCCTTCAGCACGGGGCGCTCCCCCTCGAAAGTGATGACGCTCTCCGGCCGCTCCAAAACGGCGCTGTCCTCCTCTCCCACGTTCTCGAACCACACCGTCCACTCCGCTGCGCCGTATTCCGGGTAAAAGGCGGTCTCCAGCGTAACCTGCAGCTGCTCCAGCTGCAGGATCTGTGTCATGGCCTCCCTGCTTCCCGTCTGCCGCCTGTCCCTTTTTATCAGCCGGAAGCGCTCCGCCGGGAATCCGTCATACCTTTTCCCCGCATATGAAAAAGAAAAGGGAAACCTCTCCGTGTTCTCTGTCACGTCCCGGTACCACGCCTCGCCCCGTGCGTCCGCATAATCAAAATCCATCTCTCATCCCTCCGTCCTCTGATCCATCCCCAGATATACCATATTGATTTTTCTGTCCTATCAGCTATAATAGATGTAAAGTAAACTGTGACACAAATCCTGCCCAGAGCCGCCACATAGCGGCAGGGCATTCAATAGGAGGAACCATGGAAAACGATTGCTCCATTCCCTACCCCTATGACATTCAGAAGACCTCCCAGAAAAAGCGCTATCACAAGGATGTGAACTATGAATCTTCTCCCATGGCCCTGAACCTGTTTTCTATCTATCAGATCTGCGACCTTGCCTGCTCTTCCGACTATATCGTACGAAAGCATCGGCAGATCTGCCATGAAATATCCTACATCGTGTCCGGTGAGGGCACCTTCTACAGAAACGAAAAGGCCTATGCCGTATGTCCCAACACGATCTTTCTGGTCAACGCCAGTGATATCCATTCCATTACCTCCGCAAAGAACGCTCCCCTGCGCTTCATGTGCCTTGGCTTCATATTCCACAAGGATCATCCTGATTATCCGAAATACGAGCATATCGACCGTTTCTTCGATGCCCTTCAGGATCCCATGGCGGCAGACAAGAACAATCTCTTCGGACTTTTCTCCCTGGCCATGAACGAGGTGTCCTCCTATGACCCGCTCTCCGGTGAAATGTTCGAGTCCTATGTGCGCCAGATCATCATTCAGACCTACCGCAATTTCACGGCGATCCCCAGCCATCACATGGATCTGGCGGACATCAACGACACGAATCCTCTGCTCTATGAGATCACCAATTATATTGACACCAATCTGACCAACATCAAGCATCTGACGGACATTTCCGCAGTGTTTGACTATAGCTACGGCTACCTCTCCCGCACCTTCTCTCAGGCCATGGGCATCACCATCAAGGATTACTATACCCAGAGGCGGCTGGAGCGGGCCGCCGACCTGCTGGCTCAGGGCATCTCCGTCAGTCAGGTCAGCGAGCAGCTGCAGTTTGCGGACATTCCTTCCTTTTATAAGGTATTCAAGCGTTACTATCACGTCTCGCCCAGAAAATATCAGGTGATGATAACCGAAAAACCGGAGCTGGAGGGAAACAGCAGCCCGAAGATCTAGCCGCCGGCCCCTCCCTCTTGTGTCAGGCTTTATTCCTGCGAGCAATGAGTCAGGGCAGCTTCGCTGACTTTATGCCGCAAGGTTCAAATACCAAAGTGTCCAAAGGACACTTTCAGCTTGCTGCGCTGCGAGACTGATGCCCCGTCAGCCTGCTGCGGGATAATTGACTCAATCAGTCCTCAAACACGATCTCTCTGTGAGCCTCGGAGGAATCATAGATGCCCTGCATGATCTTGGATGTGAGGATGGCGTAGTCGATATGGGACGGGAGCTTTTCTCCGGTGCGCACACATTCCACGAAGGAATCGATCTCCCCGTTCCATCTGTCCTTGGCATGCACCTCCGGGGTGTACTTCACGAAGGCGCCGTTGTCCACGGTGTAAAAGGTGAAATCACCGTTGAAGGTCAGGCGGATGCCTCCCTTGGTTCCCATAAAGTCCACGAATTCCTCCTGATGGTCCACGTTCTGCGCCCATGCGCCGTTTACCGTGATGACAGGCCCCTCTGTCCGTATGATGGCGCAGCAGGAATCGTCCACGTCATAGGTTCCCTCCGGAACCGGCGGTCCCGCCCACATGGTCCTATAGGCATACTCCGAAATATCCTTTCCCAGCCTGCAGAAGGTCTCTCCCGACACGGTCAAGGGCCTAGGGGAGCCCGTGCAGTACATCACGAGATCAATATAATGCACTCCCCAGTCGATGAGGCTTCCTCCCCCGGCCACCGCCTTTGTGGTGAAATCTCCCCCCAGGCCCGGAATGCTCCTATAGGCCCGGAAGCTGGCATACACATGGTACACCTCCCCCAGACGGCCCTCCTCGATATATTTCCGGATCAGATTGATGTGGCCCTCAAAACGGTTCACCACGCCGATGTTCAGAATCTTTCCCGTCTCCCTCTGAGCCCTCTGCATCTGAAGGGCCTGCGCATAATTGACGGCAGCAGGCTTCTCGCACAGCACATGCTTTCCTGCCCTCAGCGCATCCACGGATATGACCGAGTGCATCCTGTTTGGCGTACAGATATCCACCGCCTCCACCCGGGGATCCGCCAGAACCTCCCTATAATCCGTCACTGCTCTGCTGTCTCTGCCGTAATCATCAGCGGCGGCCCGGGCCCTCTCCGGGATGATGTCGCAAAAATACAGTATCTCCGCATCAGGATTTACCTTGTAGCAGGGAATATGATGGGCAGTGGCAATGCTTCCGCATCCTATAACGGCCAACTTGACCTTATTCATTCGTTTTCTTCCTTTCCGCCCGCTGGACGGGCAGCCATTGTATCGTATCTGAGCTTATCCGGCCTCGGACAGCTCCTTCCATGCCCTTGTCCGACTGTTCAGTTCTCCGCCATCACCTGCTTCAGGTATCTGACGGCCTCCGCTATGTCCTTCCCGGGATCCTCTCCCACCTCCCGCTCGATGGTCAGGAAGCCCCTGTAGCCCGCCTCCTCAAGAGCCCTCAGATAGGCAGGGAAATCCACATGCCCCGTTCCCAGAGCCACCTCTCTATAAGGCCTTGGCACGGTGGAATCGTTGAATCTCACGCCGTCCTTGGCATGAGTGTGGACTATGTAATCCTTCAGGAGACGAACCGCCTCCACCGGATCGTCGTCCTTCACCATCTTCAGGTTTGCGGGATCCAGATTCACCGCCATCCCCCTTCTGGAGCCGAGAGAGTCCAGAAATTCCCTGAGCACCGCAGCCGTCTCCGGCCCGGTCTCCACTGCGAAGCTGGAGCCGATGCTGTCCGCATACTCCCCCAGCCCGCCGCAGGCATCCTGCATGATCCCATAGACGGGATCCGCCTTGTCCTCCGGAACCGTGCCGATATGGGTGGTCACGATATCCGCCTCGAAATACTTGGCCAGATCCATGATCCGCATGGAGTTCTCGATCAGCTCCGGATTCAGCTCCGGATCCCCGAAGCCCTTGCCGAAGTCACCGCAGATTGCGGACACCTTCAGGCCGTTGGAGCGTATGATGTCCAAAAGCTCCCTGCACCTTGCCCTATCAAGACTGCGGAAATAGGTCTCTCCCGGCTGGGTCATATAGACCTGAAGCCCCGAAACGCCCAGAGAAGCCGCCTTCTCCACCGCCTCCCGGAAGGGAAGGCGGAATGATTCTAACATTACGCCGATGGGAAATTGATACATAGTCGTCTCTCCTTCTTTCTTTCAATCTGTTTTCAGCCTATGATATGTCAGCTTGCTTTTTTCGGCCTTGTTGCTTCAGCCTTGTCTTTTTCTGCCTTTTTTAGCCCTTTTTTCAGTCTTTTTGTTTCGGCCTTTTTATTTCGGCCCTTTTTATTTCAGCTCTTTTTCATTTCAGCCCCCCTTTTATTTCAGCCCCTTTTACCAAATGTATTCTACTTTATTACATTGTTGCAGATTTCAGCCGCTCTCAGAGGGACATTCTTGAAAAGTCCCAGTGCAGCTGGATGCCTCTCCCCTCAAGGAAAGCCTGAAACTCCTCCATGTGGGTCTCCAGAAGCCGGGCCGGCGTAATCTGTCTGTCCAGGCAGTAGACCGCCGCATACCCCGCAGCTTCCCCGATGTTCCACTCCACGGGATGGAGTCTGTAGCAGCCTCCGGTCAAATGGGTGCAGCCAATGTTCTTGCAGGCAGGCAGCAGGTTCTTAAGCCTCACCGGAACCATGGCCGAAAACGGGATCTCAAAGGGATATGTGCGGGCCATAAAATGGCTATGGGAGCCGGTGGTCAGATGCAGATCCATGGAATAATGTCCAACCCCCACGGAATCATTCACAGTGAAGGGCTTTTGGGCATATTCCCGCACAATCTCCTGCTCCCGAACGGTGCTTCTCGCCACAATCCGCCTGCTCTCCCGGATGTACGGCATCTTCGCCAGGCCGTCCGGAGTTCCCGTAATGCGGGGACA
Source organism: uncultured bacterium (assembly GCA_947565325.1). Taxonomy (GTDB): domain Bacteria; phylum Bacillota; class Clostridia; order Lachnospirales; family Lachnospiraceae; genus Acetatifactor. Next base: position 3,348 of record CANOFQ010000013.1, on the reverse strand, counting down.
GAGCCTCACCCGGTAGCCCTTCCCCCCATCGGGTCGCTCTGCCCTGGTCTGCAGCCAGTAGACCGCACACAGCGTCAGCTCTCTGGCCTCCTGCAGATGCCTTTCCCGGTCAGGGTCGTCGATGATGTTTCCCATCCAGTAATCGTTCTGGGGCCAGTTGAACAGCATGATCTCATTTCTGCCATCCTTAAAGTTTTCCGTGTCAATGATCCTGCGGTAATTCCACAGTCCCCGGGCTCCGTCGTCCCCCTCCCCGTCATACATTCCCAGCTTACGGGTGCCGGGGCCCTGAAGCCTATTGGTATACCAGCCAAGCTGCCTGCAGCCCACATGGGGAACCTCCAGGGCGGCGTACCGCTCCCATTTTTCCGGCTTCACCGGCGTCCAGTCCTCACCCTCCGGAACCTTCTCCAGCGCAGCCACCCAGGTAATGGCCTGCATGTCGGCAGGATCCGGCACATCGGCGGCATCCGGCTCCCCGGTCTCGGCCCTGCTCTCTGCGCCGGTCCTATATTCTGCACCCACTATGGGCAGCAGATCTCCGCAGTCCGTGGCATCGATAAAATATGCCGCCTCGATCTCCTTCCGCTCACCGGTCAAGGTGTTTCGCACAGTGACGGACAATATCTTGTCATCCTCCGTCCTGCTCTCCTCTGCCACGGTGAGATAATCCAGAACAATATGCCCCTTGCGGATATGTTCCTCCATCATAGCCTCCAGAAGCCTTACCGCCACCTCCGGCTCATGAGGAATTCTGGAAACCCATGCATTTCCCGGAGAAAAGCACCCCTCTGGGGCCTCCGGATCGGCAAAATCCAGCCGCCATGCCCTCCTTGCCGCCTCCAGATCGAATTCCGGAAGAGCGGCATAATGCGCCCTCACGCACTGCCGGAACCTCCGATAGCGCTCCGTGCAGCCGAAGGACTCGATCCAGCCGTGTTCGTCCGGCGGAACCCCCTGAGAGGTGAGCTGTCCCCCCACCCAGTCGCTTTCCTCGCAGAGATACACCCGCTTGTTTTCCATGGCCCCGCTGAGGGCAGCCTGAACACCCCCAAGGCTGCCTCCGATCACTGCAATATCGAATTTCATGCGCCCTCCTTTCCTGTTCCGGCCCTTTCCTATTTGATCAGACCCCTTCTTGCTGTTTGCCCGGCTCTCTCTTGTTCCGGCCCTTTCCTCCTCCGCTCTTGAAAACCGTCCGCCGTATCTCTCTTACCCCTTCACCGCACCTGCCGTGACGCCGTTCTTGAAGAAGCGGAACAGCAGCGGATATGCACATATGATGGGCAGAATGGCAAGGGCCAGATATGCCATCTCCAGATTGTCCCAGTAAGAAAGCAGGGCAGGATTGTCCATTGCCACGTCAAAGGGATTCCTCGCCATAAAATTTCTGATGTACATCTGCACCGGATAAATCTCCTGATTGTAAGTGATATACATGACCGAATTCATGTAATTGTTCCACAGCCCTACCACCATAAAGGACGCAGTGGTGGCCAGAATGGGTTTGGACAGGGGAAGCACGATTTTTGTAAAAACATATATCTGAGACGCACCGTCAATCTTTGCAGCCTCCTCCAGCTCTGACGGAAGACTTTCATAGGAGCTTTTTATCAGGAGCATATAATAGATCGAAACCACACTGGGCAGGATCAGCGCCCAGATCGTGTTCATCAGGCCCAGAGAGTCCATCAGCACAATGTCCGTGGCCATGCCGCCCGTGAAGTACATAGTGAACATATAAAACAGCATGATCCACTTCTTTCCGGGCAGATCCGGTTTTGACAGCGGGTACGCCGCCGTTGCCATGATCAACAGGAACAGTGTCGTCCCCACTGCCACGATAAACAGGGAATATCCGAAAGATTTCAGAAACTGGATATCGGCCAGGGCAAACCGGACAGAGAACAAGTCAAATCTTTTCGGCAGCACATTCACGATCTGTCCCGGAGCAGACAGCGCAGTGGCCACCACGTTGAGCATCGGCACCACGAACACTGCCGTAAGAATCAACGCTGCCGATTTGGCAATGATCTGAAATACGTTTTCATCATTGTAGCCTGACAGCACCCTGGGCATCTTTAACAGAAGAATCCAGCGGCACCATGCATATGCAGGAAGCAGAAAGGCGGCCGTCAGCGCTGCAGAAGATAAAATCAGATACAAAAAATCCGCCTTGTTGAACTTCCAGTAACAAGAAAAGCCCTTTTCCCTTGTAACCCTGAAAAGACGGATTCCGGAGTCAAGCGCCAGCACTGCCCACATCAGGGCGAAAACCACATCCATGGCAGAGCGGTGCCCAACGGTATACCGATTGTCTACGCCCTCCAGAACCAGCACTGTCAAGCTCACAAAAAGACAGAACAAAAGCCCTCTTCTCCTCCAGCAAAATCCGTTCTTCGTCTTGGTTTTCAGATGGTCATGCATTATTTTCATTTTACACCCCTTGTTCCTGCTATCACATGCGGCAAACAGCAGCTATCCTCTTACCACAGTCCACTTTTCAGGAACTTCTTTGAAAAGCGATTGCATATCAATACCAGCGTGACCGCAATCAGTCCGTTGAACAGCCCCACTGCCGTGGACAGCGCATATTCCGGCCTGAGTCCCGACTCCCTGATCAGCCGGTAGGTATAGGTGCCCAATATATCGATGGACTCCTTGGTGTATGCGGAATACATGACATAGATCTGCTCAAAGCCGGCCTCCATCAGGCCTCCTACCCGGAGCACGAACATCACCGCTATGACAGGCAGAATGCCGGGAATGGTGATATGCACGATCTGCTGCCATTTTGTCGCCCCGTCTATCTTCGCAGACTCGAACTGGTCCAGATCCAGCGCAAGAATCGCAGCCATATAGGTCATGCTGCTGTAGCCGATGGTCTTCCATGCATTGGTGGAGACCAGTATGCCCCGAATCGTGTCCTTATTGCTCATGAACGCCACTCGCTCATGCCCCAGAAACTCCATGATATTGTTTACCAGACCGGTGCTCTGGCTCAGAATCGCACCAAAAATCCCTGCCACCGTCACCCATGAAAGGAAATGGGGAATGTACATGGTGAACTGCAGAGCCCTTTTCACTTTCTTCCCCCGCAGCTCATTGATCAATATAGCCAAAGCAATCGGGATGGGAAACACGATGACGATCTGCAGCAGGCTGATCTGCAGTGTGTTCCGAATGGCCTGAAAAATCTCCGGTTCGGAAAACATGGTCCTGAAATTCGACAGCCCCACCCAGTCCGCGTTCAAGATAGCCTGAATCGGATTTCCTGCCCGCAGCATATTGGGGTTCTCCTTGAATGCCATGACCAGTCCCGCCATAGGCAGGTATTTAAAAACAATC
>CANOFQ010000012.1 GCA_947565325.1 uncultured bacterium | reverse complement strand
GTCTGGTAGGCGCTCCTCCGATATGGGTATACCACTCCCTGATGACTCTGGCGGAATAACCGTCCAGAATCATCTCCACGTTCACGTACTCCATCACCCTATGATGACCGGACCGGATGCACTCAAGGCCCCTTTTATAATTTTTTCCGGCATCGGCGATGTCTGCCCCCCAGCAGACCCCCGCCCGCTCCCCCATCAGGGTGATGGGGCTCTGCGTCGTCTCCTTCAGAATCTCGACCATGTCCGTTTCTCCTTTTTATCACTGGAAATTTCGACCAAAATGACTCGGAACTGAACTTTTCATTCCGGTTCTACATTAAATCCTTGCTCTTTTCTACATAAAATATTTGCTCTTTTCCGGATAAAACCGCTCTCGGCTAATACAGAGATATTTACTTCCTGACTGTTATACCAATCCTGATCTGTCAAACTTCTCCCTTTCTATTTTGAATCTATTTTGAATCTTTCCAAAAGAAACTCTATCATTTTTTATTCTCCATGCCATTCATGATAACACCTCATGTTCATTCAAATTCATTCAAATATGAGCCTGCCGCTCTATGTATAAATCTTTATGCTGCTGTGATACGTTGCAATCTATCTGCCAGTTGCCTATCGGGCCGCAGGCTTCTCTCAAGGCTCCTCCTCAGGATCCGCAAATCCGTACACATAGATCGCATAATAGCTGTCCTCCGTCTCAAAGGGCTCCTCCCTCATGAGCACCAGCCCCTGACTCTCCGCATTCTGTATATAAGCAGCGGAAAGCAGCCAGTCACAGCCCATGTCCCGCAGCGCCCCCGCATCCAGCTCATAGTTCTGGAAGAAGAAGCCGTGCTTCTCCACCGTGATATAGTTCGGACATTCTGAGCTGAACAGATAACAGCGATTCCCCCACTCATCAAAAAGAACCCTCAGATACTCGTTTTTTTCCAGCTCCGGACCTATGACCTTCCGAAACGCATGCTTATGGGCAAGGGCATAATTGTTTGAGTAACCGTCCAGACAATAGAATCCATGATAATACGCTGCGGCAGGGTCGATGCCGAGACTGACCACCCGGTACTCCTCCTGCGCCAGCCCCGTCTGCTCCTTCAGGAAATCTCTGACCTGCTCCAGTACGCCTATGGCGTAGTAATCCTTGTAGCTGATCATGTCATACTCAGGGTTACGAAGCTTCTGGAGATTGGATTTCGTGTCGCTCAGCAGCAGAACCCTGACTCCCGTGGCGCCCGCCGCCAGGCCCATGGCCAGCAGGCCGCAGCCCGCCGCCAGCCTCCTGGCCCCGCCGCAGCACCTCCACAGCTCCCACAGCGCCGCGGCCCCGCAGGCAAAGGCAAGATGCCATAGGCAGGGAGCCGCCCACAGACATCTGTCTGCCTGAAAGGCCCCCAGCGTCCCCATGGCCCTGCGCAGCCCCTCCAGCCAACTGCTGTCCCAGAGTGCGGACATCAGCGCAAGAAACAGACCGCAGCCCAGACAGAGGCAGGCGTATTTCAGATCATGAACCAGCCCGGGAGAGAAATCGGCTTTCTTCTTCCCCAGAACCCATACCGCCAGCAGCGCTGCCGGAACCGCCCCCAGCAGTACCGGCAGGAGCAGCTCCTGATATCCCTCCCCATTGAACACTCCCACGAACACCCACTGCCTCAGGGTCTCCCAGAAAGGCATCCCATGCACCACACGTTCCGATTTATGGGAGACAAGCTGTTCTCCCCAGCCCAGCATCTGGCCCAGAAGCTGAAAATCCTCCGCCACATAGACCGACAGCAGCACAAGCCACGCACCCAGAAAATGCCATGGCCGCCTTCTCCGGCACAGATCCCAGAAAAACAGCAGCGCCCCCAGCCCCAGCAGGGCGAAGCCGGACAGCACCAGAGAGGAGGCCATGCCGAAAAACACTGTATAACAATAGGAAAGGGCCTTGTGCCTCCCCTTCCTCAGCTCCAGTGCGCACCAGACCAGCATAGGAACCCCGTACAGGGACAGACCGTACACGGGAAGATACGGAAGCAGACCGTACAGCGCCCCTGCTGCCCCCCCTATCCAGGCATGGCCCGTCAGCTCCCGGGACAGCAGGTACATTCCCGCAAACCCCGTCAGTCTGCCCACCAGCTGCATCACCAGCAGCGCTCCCGGAACATTCTCTCCCAGGAAAAGCAGGACACACAAGGGCGCAGGCATGGTAAGGGCTGTCTTCAGAGAGCCCCCCATGAACTCCGGCAGCATGTCTCCCGAGAACAGATGCCTCCCATGCAGAAGATAGCCTATCACCTCCACGTCCAGCTGGTCATGATAGGTGATGATGGCATCCTCCCCCAGAATCAGGGCAGGCACCGCCATCAGAGCCATCAGGCAGATTCCGGCCCAGAACCATATTCGTCCGTTTTGCGCTTTTCTGTCTCGTGCCTCTCTGTCCTGTACTTTTCCGTCCGATGCTTTTCTGTCCAGTACTTTTCCGTTCAATGCTTCTCCGTCCAGTACTTCTCCGTTCCGCCTTTTTCTCTCCACCGCTCTTCCCGCCTTCACATGTTACCTTACAGAGATCTCCGTCTCCTGCGCCGGCTTCACACCGTTTCCCATGCCCAGAAGTCCCCATATCAGCCATAGCTGGCATATTGATATGGTGCACCTATAGTCCATCAGGCCCGCACCTCTCATGGTATACAGAAGCGCCCCCGCCCCGCCCAAAAAGACGCATATGCCGCCGACAGCCAGCGCCCTGCGCCGGTCTGCGCTTCCCTCCAGAAGCCGGACAGCGGAAGAAACTGCCGCCAGCGCCAGAACACATTTAAACCACCAGCAGCCGTACTCCACATACCGTCTGGTAAGCAGCGGCGCATGCTCCCGCATGGCCGCATAATTCCTGCCGCTATAGGAATCGTAGGATCTGCCCTCCATCTGCAGAGGAAAGATCAGCGGCGTCACCGCATACCCCAGAAAATCCCAGCCCAGCTGGCGCAGGATCACGGGGCGGCGGTTCTGCCATGCAGTCTCCGCCAGCTGCATATACCGCTTCCCCGCCTCTTCCTTTCCCGCTCTCGCCTCTATGAGCTCCAAAGCCCTCTCCATGTTGCCAGGACGGTACATGGCATCCCATGCCTCCTCGTCGCTGAGCAGGCCTCGAAGCTCCTCCGGCCAGTATATGCGGTCGTTCCATAGACTGGGCCATGCCATGCGGCTGGCCATGGCCGCCTCGGGGCCCCTCCCCCATATGGCGTCCCTCTCGTCCGCCCCCGCCTCCAGAGCCAGCACCGCCGCCAGTGCGCCGCAGACCGCCCCCATGGCCAGAGCCTTCCCTGCGCCCTTCCGCTTCCGCCCCTCGGGCGGCGCCAGCGCCTCCAGCAGAAGGGAGAGCATCAGCAGAAACAGAGAACCTGCTGCAGAATAGGGCAGTACGGACAGATGGCACTGCAGGGCAAAGGGAAACGTGAGCAGGGCAAGGCTGCCCCAGAACGTGAACGCCTTCCGGCGGCGGGCATCCATGGAGAAGCCCGCCGCCACGTTCCTGTCAAGGAACCTGTGGCCCGCATAAAAGGCAAGTCCCAGCTGGATCAGATACAGCGCCGGAGGCCAGTGCCCCAGAAAGCTGTACAGCCCGTAAATCGCACCCTCCGGCTCCGTTCTCTGGAGGTTTCGCCAGAAAAAATCCTGCACCTCGAAAAAATTGCAGGCCGCCCAGGCCAGCCCCAGAGCAATCTGGATGCTGAACCCTATGAAAATCATTCTCTTTACAATGGATTTTACACTATTCATAAAACTTTTTCACATGACTGCAGATATATTCCACTTCCTGCGCCGTCAGTCCATAATACATGGGCAGGCGCAGCAGACGCTCGCTCTCCCTGGTGGTATATCTGTCCTCCCCGTGGAAACGTCCGAATTTCCTTCCCGCAGGAGCAGTGTGGAGCGGGATATAGTGGAACACCGCATGGATCCCGTTATCCTTCAGGTAATCGATGAGCCTTGTCCGCTCCTCGATATCCGCCGTCTTGATGTAGAACATATGCCCGTTGTGCACACAGCCCTCCGGAACCACGGGCAGCTGGATCCTGTCCTTGGCCGCCAAAGGCTCCAGGCTTTCATAATACTGTCTCCAGACCGCAAGGCGGGCATCATTGATCTCCTCGGCGTTCTCAAGCTGGGCATAGAGATACGCCGCATTCATATCGCTGGGCAGATAGGAGGAGCCATAGTTGATCCACGTGTACTTGTCTATCTGTCCTCTGTAATACTTGCTGCGGTTGGTTCCCTTCTCACGGATGATCTCTGCCTCCTCCACGTCCTTGGAATCCCGGATCAGCAGTGCGCCGCCCTCCCCCATGCTGTAGTTCTTGGTCTCATGGAAGCTGAAGCACCCGAAGTTTCCGATAGTGCCCAGAGCCCTCCCCTTGTAAGTAGCCATGATTCCCTGGGCCGCGTCCTCCACCACCGCCAGACGGTGTCTGTCCGCTATCTCCATGATGGCGTCCATCTCACAGGACACCCCTGCGTAATGCACCGGAACGATGGCCTTTGTCCGCTCCGTCACGGCGTCCTCTATCAGCCCCTCATCTATGTTCATGGTATCCGGCCTGATATCCACGAACACGGGGGTGGCCCCCCGCAGCACGAAAGCGTCCGCAGTGGAAACGAAGGTGAAGGCAGGCATGATGACCTCGTCCCCGGGGCCGATGTCCGGCAGCAGCAGCGCCGCCAGCTCCGTGGCATGGGTACAGGAGGTGGTCAGCAGGCATTTTGTGGTGCCCGTCTTCTTCTCCAGCCATTCACTGCACTTTTTCGTGTAGAGGCCGTCCCCGCAGATCTTCTGGTTCTGCACGCATTCCTGAATGTATTCCATGGCTTTTTCCGCATAAGGCGGTCTGTTGAAAGTAATCATGTTCTCATCCCTCCCTGCCCGTTTTAACGGGCACATCTCCCTGCACATTCTCCGTCACCCTGCTGATGATATATTTGGGCCGTCCCTTCACTTCCTCGTAGATTCTGGCAATATAGTGACCTATGATTCCCATCCCCAGCATCAGGAAGCCGCCGATGATCAAAAGCAGCAGAATCACGGTGGTGAAGCCCTCCACCGCCGTTCCCGAAAGATATCTCACCAGCGTCTGCACCGCCAGCACAAGGCTGAACAGGATAAAAACCAGCCCCATCACCGTCACCAGCTGCAGGGGAAGCGTGCTGAAGGAGGTCACATTTGTGACCGCATATTTCATCAGGCTGAACAAAGACCACTTGCTCTTGCCGAACCGTCTCTCCTGAACCTCATAATACACCGTCTCCCTGCGGAAGCCCGTCCAGAAGCTCAGGGCCCGGAAAAAGGTGTTCCTCTCCGGCAGCGTCAGCAGCACGTCCACCACTTTTCGATCCAGCAGCTTGAAATCCGAGGATGCGTTCATGTCCATCTTGATCAGCCCGCTCATGATCCTGTAGAACAGCCCTGCGGATAGCTTATAGCCCAGCCCTTCCTTCCCTCTGTCCTGCTTCACGCCCTCCACCACCTGAGCGCCCTCCTGCCACAGCCTCCACATCTTCGGTATGGTCTCCGGGGGATGCTGCAGATCGCAGTCCATAACTACCGCCGCATCCCCTCTGGTCATGGACAGACCCGCAAAAATGGCCGGCTCCTTTCCGAAATTGCGGGAGAATTCCGCCCCCCTGACACGAGGGTTCCCGGCTGCCGCCTTCTGGATCTCGGAAAAGGTGGCGTCTCCGGAGCCGTCGCTCACAAACACAAGCTCATATTCTATCCCCTCTTCCTCCAGCAGCTCCGAGAGCACCTTCGTCGTGTTCGCAATATTCTCTTCCTCGTTGTATGCCGGCAAGACAATGGATAAAAGCGCCATATCCTCACCCTCTGGCCGCTTCTGCAGCCGTCCTTTCTCTATTGGTCCGGCCATAAGCCCGACTTCCTCTGAAACTGCCGTAAGCGATCCCGCCCAAGCCTGCGGTTCACCTGCCGTAAGCGGCTCCTGCAATGCCTGCCGCTCCGCCCTGGAATCGATCCCGAACCGCACGGACTGCTTATTCGTCAGACTCATCCGGCAACTCATCTGGCCCTATTCTCCGTCTTTACATATAGGATCCCGTCAATGATGCGGATGGAATCCTTTCCGGGAAAGCTCTCCATGGCAATGTATTCTTCAGAATAATACATTTCCTCCATGGCCTCCGCCGGCAGGATGTTCAGGGTTGCCCCGAGATAATTCTTCATGAATGCCCGGTAGTTGTCCCCTCTGTACAGCAGGCTGTCTCCGCTCATGCCGATCATGTTCGAGGTCACGTCCGGCGTGAGATCCGTAGGCGGATACTGCTCCTCCCCCACCACGCCGATCATGGCGATCGGAATCCCCGGATAATACCCCGGTGTCTGCTCTATCCTGTCCAGCAGCCGGATACAGTAGGCATAGGTCTTTTCATACCGCTTCTGGAGGTTGGAGTAGGCTATATTGTCTGTGACTCCGAAGCAGAATATCAGTACCCACACCCCCAGAAATGCCGCCCATTCTGCCCAGAGCCCGTATCCGGTTCTGCCCCTAGGGCGGGCCCCTCCGCCGACGGTAACGCCGCAGCCGCCCTGCCCCGAGTCTTCGGTCTCCGAAGACCCCCCGCCGCTATTTCCGGCCAGCGCCACGGCCCCGATGAGGTACAGCACCCACTGATACCGCATCAGCAGATGATAGTTCACCGAGGGAGAGATCAGCAGGATGATATCGGACGCCACGGGCAGCGCTGCCGCCGCCAATCCCATTATAGCGAAAGCCGCCGGATTCTTCCAGCATTTTCTCTTTTTTATAGTCTGAACCGCCCCCGCCGTTGCCGCCCCCGCCAGCAGGATGCAGGCCCCGGCAGAAAAGACATTCTGGGCCAGCACATTTCCCCGGAAGGTGAAGCTCAGAAAATCTCTGTACATCGCCGCCACGGCAGAGGGGATCCCGCTCAGGGCCGCCGCCCCCGGAACCATGCCGTCAATGCCCTGATAGTCCGCCAGCGCTTTCCCCTCCAGACGCAGCAGCACCTGCAGAATACCGTAATACAGCCCTGCCCCCAGAATGCCCATGTATAGATAATGAAGCGCTTTCAAAAGCCTGCTGCCAAGAACCGTGTCCTTCCAGCCTCTTCCCCCATGGGCATCCTTTCCCCCATTGGTATCCTTTCCCCCATGGGCAGCACTCTCCCCTTGGGCCGCATTTCCCCTATTGGCATCCCTTCCCCCACGGGCGGCACTTTCCCCATTGGCGTCCTCTCTCCCATGGGCATTCCCTCCTTCACGGACATGCTCCCTTTCTCCCGAAAACAGCATCAGTATGCAGAAGATGGACAGAATCATGGCAAAGGCCAGATATGCCTGATAGATGCCCATGCTGAAGGCCAGACACAGGGCCCCCGGCAGAAAGCCCTTGTTCCACTTCTTCGTAAACAGCACTGCCAACACCGCCAGCAGCACCGCCAGCATATAGCCGTCCAGCGTAAATACATAGGCAAAGGCCGATGCCATGGCCGGGAACGAGGCGAGCAGGCCTCCTGCCGCTGCTGCGGCCCATGGCTTTCTGATCTCCAGAAGCTCACACAGCGCCGCTGCGCTGCAGCCCAGATAGACAAGTCCCAGAATGCCGATCAGCCAGGGCAGCGTGTAATAAGAAGAAATGCCGCAGGCCACCGTCAGGAACCACCTGCCTGAGGTGATCATGTTCTGGTCAAAATAAACACTGTCCAGTCCGTCATGATTTGGTATATCCAAGACCAGCACGGGCATGTGAACCGCAAGCCCCACAAGAAAGCAGGCCAGAAAGGCGATCTTCCACTCCCGTCTGATTTTCTGATATAGAATCTGCAGCGCCCTTGTAGGCGATTCTGGCTGTCTCATTCTTGCTTTCCTTTCCTGATTCGTCCGTTTCCTCTGGCTGTGCCGCCGTATGTTCGATTGTTCCCTCCGCCTATGCCGCTACTTGTTTCCTCTTTCTATTCTGTATCGTCGTGGACTCACTGTGCTTATCCGGAGCCGTTCCACGGAGTCCCCTCATACTCTGTCAGCGCATCCGCTATATATTCCGCCAGTCTCCTGCGCCCTGCCTCATTGGGATGAACCCCGTCTATGGTGTACAGCTCCCAGTCCTCCCAGTTCTCGTGGGGGTAGAGAGCATGATACACATCTATGACCTCTACGTCCAGCTCTTCTGCTGCCTGAATGACAGCATTTACATAATCATTCAGCGTTCCTTCTCCCAGATCGGTCTCCTCATAGGTCCGGCGCTCCTCCGAATGAACATACCATGCATAGGTCGGCGTCACCAGCACGATCCGAAGCCGGGGATTCACCCTGCGCAGCGATTCCACCGCCGTTCGCAGCGCCCCCAGAAAGGTATAGGCATCATAGGGATCCTCCGGATCCTGAATCCTTGTCACTCCATGATAGTCATTGATGCCATACTCCAGCAGCACCGTATCCACCTGCGAAAAGTCCACCTCTGCCAGTCCTTCGATCACCTCCGGGAAATATTCTACGATCCGCTCTCTCACCAGAACGGATCTCTGCACCCCGAAGTCCCCTGCCTCCACTGCCTTCGCCAGTTCAATCATTGAAAAGCAGTTCCCTATATCGTCCTGCCGCCTGCCGTCCTTCTGCTGCGCCATGGCAGTGCCCCCCATTGCGGCATTGTATACTCGTCTGCCCAGCAGCTCCTGCAGCCGGGCAGGCACCGACGTCTCGTCCCGGACCTGCCCGCAGATGCTGTCACCGAACACCACGATCTCCGGCTGCTGCCCGCCTGCATTTCCCTGTTTCCTGCAAAAGGCTGCCAAGAAAAGCGCCGCAAAAAGACAGACCGCAAGAACAGAATGCACAATTGACCGTCTATTCTGATGTTTTAACACATATAGCGTTTCAGACACCTTCCCTGCTCTTGCCACTCTTCTTGTTTTCCTTCCCTCTGCTGCTTTAACATCTACTTATGAAAAGCCCCCGTCCTCCCGGTTTACAGGCCGGCACAGCTCCAGAACAGAGGCGGCGATCCTCGCCGCCCCTCTGCCGTCCGTCAGCCGCCTCTGCCTCCGGCTGTACTCCTCCCGCAACCTGCAGTCTGCCGCAAGCCTTGCCAGATGCTCCGCCGCCGCCCCCAGCATGCCCTCCCCCTGACGGAGATAATCTCCTCCGAAGTAAACCACTCCCTGTCTTTTAAAGCCCTCCACGATCGCCTGCTGGTTGTCCACAAAGGAAAAACAGATCATGGGGACTCCCACGGCGCTCAGCTCATACATGGTGGAGCCTCCGGCCGTGACCGCCACGTCGCTCTGCAGCATCCGTTCCGCCATGTTCCCCACATTGCATTTCACGGACACCTCAGGATGCCGGGCCTCCAGCTCCTTAAGCTCCCCCAGATGCTCATTGTAGGCCCCGCTGATAATCTCATACTGCAGTCCTGCCGTCTCCCCGGCTCCCAGCGCCTCCGCCACGAAACGGCCCGCCAGATTATACTGGTCTGCGCCTCCCGTGGTGACCAGCACCCTTTCGGCCCGGGGCCTCACCTGATACTCCCTGCCCCGGAATTCCCTGCGCAGGGGCGCATACATGGGGCCGGTCAGCAGGCGGGGCTTTTCCGGCAGCTCCCCGTACAGCTCCTCCCCTGCGAATATATTATAATTCACAAGCAGATCCAAGGGCAAGTCCCTGCGAACCATATCGTCCAGATATCCCACGGGCATATGATGCCTGATCCGCCGAAAATACTCTCCCGTCACAAAATAGCTGTCCGCCAGAAGGAAATCTCCTCCCTGCCGCCGAAACAATACATCCAGCTCCGCGGCCTCTCCCTCCGGCCTGCGGTAATCGGAGTGCAGAATCCGAAACTGCCGGCCTCTTGCCTCCAGCAGCGGGACGGATCTTTCATCCGACACCAGAAAGCACACCTGCGCCCCCTGCTCTTCCAGCTCTCCCGCCACGCAGAGGCAGCGCATCATATGTCCGGTTCCTATCTCCTCATTGGCATCCGCCCTGATCCAAATCATATATCCTCACCCGCCAAACCGCCCTTCCGAATGCGGCAGCATCCCTTGGTCCCTTGGCACAGCCTTCTCTCATTGAAAACGCCCTCCGCCGAAGACGGCCTCTCCACATTCGTTACAAACGGCTCATTCCTGCAGCTTGTCTCTCAGCCCTGTAAGCGTCTCTTGAATTCCGCTATATTGTCCGTCCACTGAAAGGGCGTCTTCTCCCTGACCGCCTCCAGCTCTCTCATCCGATGGCAGGTCCCCGTTCCGCTCTGCCCCACCGGCACAAGCCTCCCGGCCCTGATGGCCTCCCAGTTTTCCCGGAACAGCCCCTTAAGCTCCTCCAGAAGCCTTTCATAGGAGGAGGCAAAGGTTTCTCTCTCCTCGTCGAACTGTATTTCCCTCTGGCACAGAATGTCCCCTGTGTCCAGCCCTTTGTCCATCAGGTGGATGGTGACTCCCTTGGGCGTGTCGTCCAAAAAGCTGAAGAAATTCGGGCTGCTGCCCCGGTTATAGGGCAGCAGGGAGGTATGGAGGTTGATCACCCTGCCGGGCATGGCCTCCAGCACCTCCTCCGGTATGATATGGCGGTAATTAAAGCTCACGATAAAGAACGGCTCAAGCTCCCGCACTATCTCCCCCGTCAGCTTGTTCCCGAACCGATAGACCTTCCGCCCGGCCGGCTTTCCGCTGTCAGTCTCCCTGCCGTCCCCTTCCCCGAGGTGCGTTCCATTACAAGGAGACTGTCCCCCGGCACCCTCTTTGCCGTCAGGCTTCCTGCGGCCTGCCTCCCTCCGGACCGGCTCCTCCCGGGCGGCCTCCCACGCCGCCAGCCACCGGAACAGATCCTCCGTATTTTCATTGTTGGTGGCAAAAAGAACGGCACCCTTTTCCAGTGCGTCAAAGGTGACGGGCGTCCCCCGCTTCAGCGCCTTGTCCGTCCTCATGCCCAGCACATCCCTCTGGTACTTGGGCTTCATGCCGTAGCCCGGACGGATGATGCGGGTATTGTCCTCCGTAAGCACTTCCCCTGCCCCGATGTCCTTCACGGCAAAAAGGGAGCGCCGAAACACCATGCTGCTCTCCTCCCCCGGCCCTATCCCATAAAAGGCGCTGCCCAGAGCAGCCTCGGCTGCCCTCACCTCCTTCGCCATTTCCCGGTATTCCTCCGGTGTCATGGAGAAGGATGCATCCGGGTTCTCTATCTCCCTGCCCAGGCAGAAATGCTTCTCGATGATCCTGGCCCCCAGCGCCACGGAGAGCACTGCGCTCAGGTGTCCCATAGAATGGTCCGACAGCCCTATGGGCACCCCGAAACGCCGCATCATGTCCTGAATGGTGCGAAGCTGCATCTCCCCGGGCTCCGCCGGATAGGCGCTGGAGCACTTCAACAGGGCCAGCTGACGATTCCCCGTTTTATATACCGTCTCCACCGCCTCCCTGATCTCCTCCAGCGTCCCCATCCCCGTGGACAGAATCACGGGCTTTCCCTTGGAGGCCACATATTCTACCAGCGGGAGGTCCACCATCTCAAAGGAGGCAATCTTGTAAAACTGTACCCCAAGCCCCTCCAGAAAATCCACGGAGGTTCTGTCAAAGGGCGTGGACAGGAAGTCGATCCCCACCTTGTCCGCCTCCTCCTTCAGCGTCCCCTGCCACTCCCAAGGCATATATCCCCTGCCGTAGAGCTGATACAGATTCTCTCCCTCCCATGTGCCGTTCCCCACCCGGAAATACTCGTTTCCGCAGTCTATGGTCAGGGTGTCCGGCGTGTAGGTCTGGACCTTGACGCAGTCTGCGCCGCACTCCTTGGCCGCATGAATGATCTCCCTTGCCCGCTGAAGGCTGCCCGCATGATTAGCGGACATCTCCGCAATCAGGTAAACGCCGGCCCCCTCGCCGATCCACCGGCCGCCTACCTGAAAGCCTATGGGGTCTTTTTTATCTGTCACGTTTTCTCGCCTATTTTCCATGCTTGTTTTCCATGCCTCTTTCCTCGTCCCTCACGGCCTATGCTTTTCACTGCTGCCGTGAATCATCCTTCCTCTCCCGAAGGCCTTCCTCAGCCCCCGCAGACCCTCCTCAGCCCCCGACGACTTCTCCTCTGCCGAGCAGCCGGAACTTGACCTCCGCCAGCTTCCAGTCCTCCTCCGTGTCGATATCCTGCACCTGCGTCTCAGGAAGCACCAGAGGCACCGTCCTTTCCATGACCAGTCCTCCCTGCAGGCGAAAGCTCTCCACCCTCAGGCAGTAGAACTGGCCCGCATCATGATAGAACGGCTCCAGATCCTGCGATCTGGCATTCCGATACTCCGGCCATTTGAACTGAAGGCATCCGTCCTGCACCACCACGCCCCGCTGGGGCGGAAAGCTGAAGCGAACCACCGGCAGCACACTGTCCGCCCCGCTGTCTTTAAGCATCCCCATGGCCTCCCGCAGCCTCTCGGGGGTCAGGAACGGCGCAGTGGGATAGATACAGCAGAGGTTCTCGAAATCCCATCCCCGCCTGCCCCATTCCTCCAGCACCTCCTCCAGCACCTGCGCCGTGGTTGCAAAGTCATTGGAAGTCTTTTCGCTGCGCAAAAAAGGCACCTCTGCCCCGAAACGTCCGGCAATGTCCGCAATCTCCTCATCCTCCGTAGACACCATCACCTTATCGAACACCCCTGCCCTAAGCGCCGCCTCTATGGAATATGCCAAAATCGGCTTCCCGCAGAATTCCTTTATATTTTTCCGGGGAATCCGCTTGCTGCCTCCTCTGGCAGTAATGACCGCTATGTTCTTCATATGCCTTTTCCTTTCCTGCTTTGTCTGCCGCTCCTGCTGCCTTCTTCTTGTCACTGGCACAGCACAGCCTTGCCGTCCTCCACCCGGTAGACCATGTCGCATTTCTCTATGGTCTGCAGCCGATGGGCGATGATCACCAGCGTCTTCCTTCCGTGAAGGCTGTTGATAGACTCCATGATGGCGCTCTCCGTGTCATTGTCCAGCGCCGAGGTGGCCTCGTCCAGAATCAGTACCTCCGGATCATGGTACAGCGCCCTTGCGATCCCGATGCGCTGCCGCTGGCCGCCGGACAGCCGTATCCCCCGCTCCCCGATGCCCGTGTCCAGCCCCTCCGGCAGCGACCGCACGAAGTCATCCAGTCTGGCCTCCCTTAAGACCTCCCACACTCTGTCCTCATCGATCCTCTCGTCATGCACTCCGAAGGCCACGTTCCTGCGGATGGTGTCGTCCAGCATGAAAATCATCTGGGGAATATAGCCGATGTTTTTCAGCCAGCTCCGATAGTGGGCCTTCACGTCCACGCCGTCTGCCAGAATGCTGCCCTCCTTTACCTCCAGAAGCCCCAGCAGAATGTCCACGATGGTGCTCTTGCCCGCCCCGGAGGTTCCCACGATGCCAACGGAAGCGCCGATGGGCACCGTAAGCGCCGCATGGTCGAAAATCAGCTTGTCCGTATTTGGATAAGCGTACACAATGTCCTTCAGCTCTATGGAATGCTTCAGGGGCATCCTCTCCTCCCCCTCCGACGCAAAGGTCATGTCCACGCTGCTGTCCTTGATCTCGTCCTGCAGATTGTCGCTGACCCCCATGAAGAACGGTTCAAAATAAGCGATGGAGTTGATCTGGTTATTGATACGGTTCACCGCCGGAAGCAGCACGAAGGCCGCCGCCGCCAAGGTGGCAAGCACCTCCAGCATATTCTCCGCAGCGGTTCCCATGACAGTCAGAACGATCATGTAACCCATCATCACGGCAATGCAGACCGTCTCGATAAGAAGCTTCGGCACATTGTTGTACAGACTGTAGCGCTGCACCGCATTCACGTACCCCTTGCCGCATTTGCGGTATTCGTCCACGAAATACTGTTCCTTGCAGGCGATCTTGACGGCCTTGATGCCCTGCACCATCTGGGATATCCACTTGAACAATCCGCTGTAATAGTCCTGATTGTCCTTTCCCGCCTTGTACATGACGGGCTTGAGAACCCCCTTGATCACAGCCATCAGAGTCAGCAGGGAGACCGCCAGCAGAACCGTCATGATGCCGTTGGTCATCAGACAGTACCCTACCACGAAAAGAGACATCACGCCGTCCGACAGAAGCTGCAGCAGCGCCAGAATCAGCGCATACATATTGTTGACGTCCGATGTGATGCTCCTCTGCACCACGGCCGTATCCGCATTCAGATAGAATTCATAGCCCCGGCGCAGGTAATTGCGCATCATCCGCTCGGAGGTGGCAAACTGATTCGTATAGACGAAGGCTAAGGTCAGCTTCTGCTGTACGAAAAGGAATGCGTTCTTAGCCGCGAAGGTGACGATCAGAAGCGCCATCACCGTGACGGAAAAGCTTTTGAAATCCCTGCAGCCCAGAAAATCATAAAAGGCTCTGACCAGACTGCTCTTCTCCAGCACCTGCGGATCGATGACCACGTTCACCGCCTGCACCAGCATCCCTACCCCCGCAGTCTGCAGGAAGGCCCCTATGATCATCAGCACCACCAGCCCCGCCATGGCCCGTTTTTGTCTTTTGTCCAGTAAAACACGAAGCTTCTTGATTATCTGTACCACTGCCGCCTCCCCTTTGCCTCCTTCGGCGGCCTCTTTCCCGAACCGCCCTCATCCTGCATTTCGTTCCTTCTCACTTTCCGGCCCCGCCTTTCCATGTCCCCGTCTTCTTCTAAATCTGTTCATTCTGTCTATGGATCAGGGGATCTTCATAGGCATCCATGAAATCCGGCCCGAGGCGCACCACCTCGTCCGCAAACTGGATGGCCTTGATCTCCGTGAGCACTGCCACCGCCTTCCTGAAGCGCAGCCCCGGAAAGAAATTCAGCATCTCCATGGGCACCGTCGCGTCAAACTGGGGATACTCCGCAAAAAGCCTCCGGTAATCCAGCCGGTCTCTGGGATGAGGCTTTATGAAGATGGTACCCTCCGGCTCGAACATCTTTATGATATCCCTGAAGATCCGTTCCCGCACCTCCAGCGTGCACAGGGGATCCGTGAGAATCAGTATTTTGTCCCCCACCCTGCCGCTCTCCTCGATCTGCCGCTCCAGCCCCTCCTTGTCCCGGATAAAGGCCTGCAGGATCAGATCCTTGTCCCCTTCCTCCAGCCGGTCCACCAGCTCCTGTCTGGACTGCTCGATATATCTGGGGCAGGGATACCGGATGGCGGAAATATCGTTCACCTCCATGTCAAGGCAGTATTTTCCATAACCGTTCTGCACGAATATCAGGTTCAGGTACATGGAGAGAAACGCCTTCAGCTTAAAATGTCCCCGGTTGTCATATCTTGCGGCGTCAAAGTTCTTCAGACAGTTCAGGCCGTCCTCCAGCGCATGGTAACGGATTCTGTTCTGGTTCAGATAATAGCCGATGGGGTCGGAGTCACAGTATACATATATGTCCTTGTATTGCCCAAAATCCACCGGCACGAAGGGCGCCTCCAGCCGGGCATATTCCTTCGTGAACCGGATACGGCTGTACAGATTGCCCAGAAAGCCCCTGCCGCCCTGCCGCCATCTGGCAAGCTCCGGGAAAAAATCCTCCCGCTTCTCGTCAAATTCTATCACCCTGCGGAAAAGCCCCGTGCTCTCTATCCGGCTCCCCAGCGCCTCGAAATCATTGGACATTTTTGACAGCACAAGATCCGCCTTTCCGGCCTCTGTGCCCTGCTCCCTCCGGCGCTTCAGCTCCTTCAGGAACGTCACGTACACATGATAATAAGTATGGCATACATAGATTCTTTCACACCCGGAGCCTCTCTCCGCTTTTCTCTGTGCCATGGCATCCTCCCCCGCCGCCCTTATGATCTTCGCTCCGCCCCTCCGCCGCAAATCTCACGGAGCGGCATGGAGCCGGTACAGAACGGAGCCGCCGGCCTCTCCCAGCTTCTCGCAGCCCGCCTGAGCGCACATCCGGTCTATCTCTCCTCCCGCCGCCACAAACAGATAGCGGCTCTTCAGGGCATCAAAGTTCTCCGTCACATAATCCGGGTAGCAGCAGCTGATCCCGAAGCCCGCCGGCAGCCCGTACAGCAGCTGCCAGTCCGTATTCACGGCCCCGCCGTCCACCCTGTCCTGGAACACCCATATAACCACGTTCTCATAGCATGGCGTGTTTTCCTCCTCCAGCGGAAGCTCCGCCAGAATCTCCTGCCACTGCTCCACGGCCGCCTGCCGCTCCTCCTCCACAAAGGGAACCTGATAATCATAGGGATTCACCGCCATGTAGGAATAGAAGTACGCAAAGGTGACCCCCACCAGAACCGCCTTTTTATAGAATCTGGTCTCCATCAGCGGAACCAGGAACACCGCCGCCGCCATAAAGGTCAGCAGATGCTTGCTGCCCTCCGTCAGCTTGTACATCAGAAGCAGCGCGAACAGCATGGCGATGCAGCTCAGCGTAAAATGCACCTCGATCTGCACAAAGCCCGAAAGCACAGACTTCGCCCCTTTTGCAGCAGCACTGCCCATCTGAACAGCTTTAGCTTCCTTGGCAGCAGCACTGCCCATTTGAACAGCTTCAGCTTCCCTGGCAGCAGCGCTGCCTGCCCCAGCACCACCGCCCGCCCGGGCAGCTGCCTCCGTTTCCACGCCATCTGCACCGCCCGTCTGAACAGCCCCCGCAGCCTTCCTCCGGCCTCTGCGGAGCCGGTACAGATCCCTGAGGCTCTGCGCCGCCGCCACCCCCGTACACACAAGGAAGCCTGCAAAGAAGGCCCCGGAGGCCAGTCCCGTCCGGATGCCCTGCAGGGTGTGCCCCAGAAAATCCTTCCCCATATAATAAAGCTTCCCGGCCGTATACCTGAGCCCGCCGAAGAGCCCCTTCTCAAAAAACGCACTCACCCAATCCGTGAAGAACAAGGGGGCAAAATATTCCGCCCCGAGATAATGCTTGATGCAGGCATAGAGCCCCAGCACCACCCCTGTTACCCCTACGGAGCCCACCGCCCCCTTCCACCCGCTCCTGCGGATCCAGAACCACGCCGGCAGCAGCAGGAAAAGCAGCAGATAGGGCCGCATCAGAGTCATCACGCCGGAAAGCAGGAAAAGCAGCGCCAGCTTATAGCCCCTCTGCCGCTGCAGATAATTTACGGCCAGCCCGTAGAAAAGGATCACCATGCTGAAACAGATGATCTCCGGCATCGCCGAGAGCATGTAGCGCACAAAGGAAGTATAGAGACAGAAAAGAAGGGCCAGAATCCCCAGCTGCTTCCATGCAGGCCGTACCAGCCACACAAACAGGACGCAGCACAGTGTCATCAGCAGAATGTTGCACAGAACGGGTGACATCAGGTTCCATCCGAACAGAAGCCCCCAAAGAATCCAAGGGAACACCAGCGCCGGGCTCCATGCCGCAAAGGAGAGCTTCAGGGCATGGCTCTCATTGAACCCGAAATACCCCTGAGGGTAGCCGTGGCTCACGATACCCTCCACCTGTTTAAAGTAAAACAGCTCGTCGTTCCACTCCGAGGCGGGCATATAGACCTCTCCCAGACTCCTTCCCTGAGCCCCGCAGTATATCAGGCAGCATACTAGGGGCAGCAGCCCCAGAAGCAGGGACTTCACCAGCGTCACGTACCTGCGTTCCCCCGTATGGCCCGCCCTTGTTCTCCACCATCCACAAAATCTATCCATAAAGACTCCTCTTGCCTATTCCTCCATGTTGAGCTTTTCCCGGATCACATACTGGGGCGAATTATTCAGGCTGATATAGATTCGCCCGATATATTCCCCGATGAGGCCCAGCATCAGCATGATCATGCCGCCGAAGAACACCAGTGCGGACATCAGGGAGCTGAAGCCCATGGGCACGTCCGGATTCAGTATCCGCTTCACTATGGTATATATCCCGTACAAGAATCCGATGACGGCGCTCCCTCCCCCCAGTGCGGTGGCAATTCTCAGAGGCTTCACCGAGAATGCCGTGAAGCCGTTGAACCACAGCCCCACCAGCTTCTTAAGATTATAACCGGATACGCCCGTCTCCCGCTCTCTATGGTTCACGTTCACATTGGCGATGTTCTTGGTCGCCCGGAGCACCAGACCAATCACGTAGGGATAGGAATTCTCATAGCGCACCATGTCCTCCACCACGAACCGCTTCACGGCAAAATAGCTGGACACATACAGTGCTGCCGGCTTCCCCAGCATCACCCGGGTCATGAGCTCATTGACCCTGCTGCCCAGATTCCGGAATGCAGAGTGCTGCTTATGGTCATACTTTGCATACACTGCGTCACGGCCCTCCTCCAGACTGCCCAGAAGCTTATCCACCTCGTCCGCAGGCGTCTGCCCGTCGTCGTCCAGGCAAACCACATAATCGCCGTCAGAGTGCCGCAGCCCCGCCATCAGCGCCGAATGCTGGCCGAAATTTCTGGCGAAATCCATCCCCTTGATCCTCTCATCCTCCTCACAGAGCCTGCGGATCACTCCGAACGTACCGTCAGGAGAGCTGTCATTGACCAGGAAAATATCATATTCGTACTGGCCCATCGTCCCCATCTTTTCCCTGATCTCCGCCACCACATGGGGAAGGGACTGCTCCGAGCGATAGCATGGGATCACGAAGCTGACCTTTTTCTTCTTTGCGTTCCCGCCGCCCGGGCTCCCGTCACCGGACAGCTTCTTTCCTACTTCCTCCATATGGCTCCTCCCGTTCTTACACTGCATTCCCGCCGTGCCTGCCCAGCATCCGGCCTTTATCCTCCGGCATACCTCCGGCCCTCCTCTGATGCCCTGCGGCCTCCGGCGTTTATTACATTATTTTCCATTTACTTACTGCATTATACACTTTTTTCAGCGGGAACACAATCTCGAAAACAGCCTGTCCCCCGTCAGTCCGCCGGATTAATCGCCGCCATCCATATGATGTCACAGTATTTCCCGTCTATAAGCACATCGTCCTTCAGAAGCGCCTCTTTTTTGAACCCTGCCTTCTCATAGCTGCGGACCGCCCTGTCGTTCCCCGCAAGGGCGCGCAGATAGACCCTGTGCAGCTTTTCCTCCCGAAAGCAGTACCGAAGCATCAGTTTCGCCGCCGCAGTGCCCATCCCCCTGCCCCGGTCCTGAGACTCCCCGATAAAGATGCCGTATTCTGCCTTGTTGTGCTCCCGGTCTATGTCACGGATGTAGACGCTTCCAAGGGGCCTGCCCGACGGAATGCTGCAGATCACCATCTGTACCGCCCTGCCCGTTTCGATCATAGTCCTGATCCAGTTCTCGTGCCCCTCTCTGGTGAAGGGCTTCCGGTAAATGAAATTCCTCCTGACCTCCTCGCTGTTGCGCCATCCGATGATCAGATCCGTATCCTCATAGGTCATAGGGCGCAGGAAGATCCCTGCCCCCTCATCCACATATTTATCCATAGCTGCCTTCCCTCTTCTCTAAGGAACCGTTCCCAAAGGAAATCTCAATAATAGGTGGCTCCGCCCAGAAGCCCCCGGAAATAGGCGATTCCGCAGAGCACATGCCACAAATACGCCAGCCACTGCAGCGCCAGAAGCACGGCGGACCATTTTCTGCGCCTCCCGGCCGCCCCGGCGGGCTCCCCGTCCGGCACATCCGGCGGCCTTTTCCCCCTGAGCCTTGCGGCTGTTACCTGCAGCAGCAGCGCCAGTGCACCGAAATGGCAGAAAAAGATGCCGCACATATATCCCCACGAGAAATTGAAGTCCCACTTGCGGAAACCCTTCTCATAAAGCAGGAATGCCTCTGCAAAACCCACCAGATACAGCAGCCATGAAAAGCGGAAGAGCTCGTTCCTCTTCCATTCTCTCCGGTTCAGCGCCAGCACCAGCAGCGGAAACCCCACGGCCAGACAGACCGCCAGAGGGATGTTGTCGCAGTAAGCGGCCCAGACCTCCCCGAAGCAGAAGCCCACTCCCCCCTCCCCGCCGTCCCCGGGCACGAACACTCCCCTATATTGGTAGAGAAGGTCCGCAAAGGTAGGGATAAAGCAGAGCCCCAGCTGCACCGTGGGAACAAGGTTCGCAAAGCCGGCCCGGAACAGTCTGTACAGCATGAGCAGCCCCGCCGTGCTCACCATCACCAGCGTGAAGCTGGGCTTGGTCATTGTGGCAGCCAGCAGGAACACGGAGAACAGCACATAGTCCCCGAGAGCCGGGGCAGAACCATCCGCCTTCCTTCCGCCCGTCCTCTTCCCCTGCCCCCTTTCATAAGTGGGCAGAAGCTTCACGTACCACAAAAAGGCGAGAACCGTAAAGGGCCTTGCCGCCATATAGGTGGCATTGTGGAAGGGATTCGCCGTGAACACCCCCACATATCTGAACCGGATCCCCGGCAGATAATGCCCTTCCGGCGGATAAAGCATGGAGATGAAGAAAAGCGACACCGCAGCCAGACTGATGAGGATGCCTGCCAGCCAGCTCAGATCCCGTCCCGCCGTCTGCGCTGTCCCGGCTTCCCCGCTCCCCTCCGGCCGTCCCTGCCGCCGGAGGGCACTCTGCAGCTCCCCCAGTGCGATACGGTTGAAAGCAAGCTTGGTCAGCAGCATCCCCAGACTGTTCAGCAGCATGGTGGCCGTGGCCACGGCCACCTCCGGCCCCATGAAGAGATGGAGCAGGGCGGCAAACTTAAAAAACACAGGGTAGGGAAAGCTGTACTTGCTCTCCAGCCCCTGCATCTCCAGAATATACGCCTCCATATCCGAGGGATACCAATTAGGATTTCCCACCGTCTGGCGGAAGAACAGCATGAAGGTGAACGCCGACGCTGCCCCCAGCAGCACGGCGAACACCAGCCAGTCGATGGTGCGGTTCCTATTCTCTTCCGTCCTGACCTTCTCCCTGCCTCCCATATGCCCTGTCCTCCCTGCTGCCCGACAGCATCCCGCTGCAGCCTACATTTGGCTTGTCTGATTCTGCGCCAACTGCAAAGTTATCTATGAACAGCCACTGAGCAGCTCACACTCTATAATAATCTACGATCTTCTTCACTGCCCTGACCACGTCGTCCACATCCTCATCCGTCAGGCCGTAATAGAGCGGAATACTCATGACCTCCTCATAATATTTTTCCGCATTGGGGCAGAGCCCTCTCCTATAGCCCAGCTTCTCATAATAAGAATGCCAGTAGACCGGCAGGTAATGCACCTGAGGGCAGGTGTTCTCCGCATACAGCGCATCAAAGAACTGCCTTCTGTCGCACTTCAGCCGATCCGGATTCAGCCTTAGAATGTATAAGTGTCTCGTGGTATCGGACTCCGGGATCTCCCTCTGGACCACCAGCTCCGGCATCCGGGAAAATTCCCTGTCGTACCGCTCCACGATCTCCCTGCGCCTTGCTGCGAACCTGGGCAGCTTATGCAGCTGGTTCAGCAGCAGCGCCGCCTGAAAATCCGTCATGCGGTAGTTGTATCCCAGCTCCACCTGCTCGTTGTACCATCTGGCGTCCGTAGGGTGAACCATCTCGTCCTGGCTACGGGTGATGCCATGGGTGCGCACCCGCATGAGGCGGCGGTAGAGCGCCTCGTTATTGGTGGTTATGGCTCCCCCTTCTCCCCCCGTGACAGTCTTTACAGGGTGGAAGCTGAAGCAGGTCATATCCGCAATGCTCCCTATGGGCTGCCCCTTATATTTCGTTCCGATGGCATGGGCGGCATCCTCGATCAGGGTCAGCCCGTGCTTTCTGCAGATCCTGCCAAGAGCGTCATGCTCCACCGACTGCCCGGTGAAATCCACCGCCACGATGCCCTTCGTCCGGGGCGTGATCAGGCTCTCCACGGACTCCGGGTCGATATTGTAGGTGTCCGGCCTGATGTCCGCAAACACGGGCCCGGCCCCGCAGTACAGCACGCAGTTGGCAGACGCGGCAAAGGTGATGGAGCTGACGATCACCTCGTCTCCCTCCCCGAAGCCGGCCGCCAGCGCAGCCAGATGCAGAGCCGCCGTGCCGTTGGCCACCACCACCGCATATTTCGCCCCTGTGACTTCACACAGCTTGGCCTCCAGCGCCTCCACCTTGGGGCCGCAGGTGATCAGGTCGCCCCGAAGAGTCTCCGCCACCGCATCTATGTCATCCTGTTCTATACACTGCCTTCCATAATAAATACGCTCCTCCCGAACCGGAGTCCCTCCGAAAACCGCCAGCTGCTCCATGGCACTTATCCTCCTTCTTGTCACGCAGATCCCTGAGACAAATACCATAATACCATAGAACCCCCGCCATTGCAAGAATCCGCCAAAATCAAATTGGGCGGCGCAATTCTCCTTGACAATAATATTTCGAGAGAGTATTCTTTGAATGTGAAAACGAGTGCGGACCAAAAAAGGACGGAGGCGGGAAAGTGGACGGAAACAAAGAGCAGAGAAGCATGCCGGTTTATTCCTGGCGAAGATGTCTGTATGCAGTATGTTTTTTCATGTTCTGTATCATTGATCAGCGCATAAAAACCGCATCCGGGCTGGACGGTATCTCAGAAACCTTCCGTGATCTGTCCGGCATTGTCCTTGCCGTGATTCTCTTTTCTCATTTCAAACCGGCTGATATCAGGAAACGGAAGCTTCCTTATATCATTTGGGGACTTGTGGGCATTTTAGGCGGCACAGGCCTTTTCCTATGGAGAAGGGAGCAGCATGCGTTTCTGAACGACTGGGTAGTCGTTGTCTTGAATATCGCCGTATGGGGCCACATTATAATACACACGTTCATTCAGGTCGTCGTGGAGAAAAGGTATCCCAAGCTGAACAAGCCCTTTCTTCTGGTCTGGGGCCTGATGATGCTGTGGATGATCTTTTCAAGACGCGACTATCT
>CANOFQ010000011.1 GCA_947565325.1 uncultured bacterium | reverse complement strand
GTATAGTATAGGCGTCGATACATATTATACGGCATATAATATTGTGCTTAAATCAGGATAAGGAGCTGATGGGATGGTATTTAACACGGGTACGGCGCTGCTGGATGCGATTGTACTGGCAGTGGTGTCCATGAAGCCGGAAGGAACCTATGGGTATAGGATCACGCAGGATGTCCGGCAGGTAATTGAGCTGTCGGAATCTACGCTTTATCCTGTGCTGCGCAGGCTCCAGAAGGACGAATGTCTGGAGGTCTATGATATGGAATGTGCGGGCAGGAACAGGCGGTATTATAAGATAACCAGCAGGGGATGGGCGCAGCTGCAGCTATATGAGAGTGAGTGGCGGAGCTACGCCGACAAGATCACGGGACTGTTTGAGGGGAGAATAAAGGTCTGAAGGCCGGAAACAAGACAGAAGGCCGGATGCGGGACAGAAGGCCGGATGCAGAACGGAAGGCCAAGGAAAAAACAAAAGACGGGAACAGAGTCGCAGGCCCGGGCATAAAGCCGGAAGATGAAATAGAAGTTTTAAAGCAGGCGGAGAGGTATGGATATGAACAGAGTGGATTTCATGAATCAGCTGGAGCGTCTGCTCCAGAGCATTGCTCCCGGGGAGCGGGAGGAGGCGTTGCAGTATTATAATGACTATTTTGACGATGCCGGAAAGGAAAATGAGCAGGAGGTCATAGAGGCACTGGGAAATCCGGCCCGGGTGGCGGAGAACATAAAAAGGGATCTTCTGGGGAACGGCTACGGAGGAGATCTTGTGCCCAAGGCCCGGCCGTCGGACAGGGCACTTGTGGAATATGGAAAGGAAGGGGCCGTCGGGGAGGGCTCTGCCGGGGAAGCCGAAACCATGGGCCAGGGCGGCAGTGAATCAGAAGCTGCTCCGGCCGAGACAGGACAGGACGCCGGAAGCCGGACTGTGTACGGACAGTATTCCGACAGAGGGGACGGAGGCGGACGGCAGGCATTCGGGCCCGACAGCCCGGAGAACAACGGCTGGAACGGCGCAGACTCTGCAGGGGCTCCGGAAGCATATAACGTGCCGCCGGAGAAAGGAGGCATGCCTCCCTGGGCCATTGCCCTGCTGGCGACCCTGCTGGTCTTTGCGTTTCCCGTGCTGCTGGGGCTGCTGGCCGTCTTGTTTGCCCTGGTCGTGTGCTGGTATACGCTGATATTTTCGGTGGGGGCCGTGGCGGTAGCGCTGCTGCTGATGCTGCTGGTTCTGGTAATAACGGGACTCATATGCGTTCCCACGAATCCGTGGGTGGGAATGGCCATGGTGGGCGGAGGCCTTGTGTGCGGCGGTATCGGGATGCTTTTCCTGATGCTGACGGTTGCCATGGCGGGAGGCGTGACCCCGGCTATCTGGCGGGGCATCAGGTTCATGTTCGGCAAAAAGAAAACGGGGATGCGTGCCGGAGCACGCAGGGAGGGATAGAATGAAAAAATTTATGAAGACCTGTGGCATTATCGCACTTGTCATGATTGTTCTCGGAGTGGCGCTGGGGATAGCGGGGAGCAGCGTGGCGGGAAGGGCCACCATCTCGCAGGTGGTGGAGACAGTTACCGGAGGCAGGGTCAAGGTGGAATTCGGCGACGGCGGCTGGGGCATTTTCAGCGGCATAGCATCCATTGGCGACATGGAAGTGGATCTGGGATCCGGTCCGAACGTGAATTATGATATCGGCGATGCGTCCATGTTCAGCAAGGAGCATGATATCATGTCCGGGGACGTGGAGCCGTACAGTCCCGGCAGCGGCATCCGGAACCTGAAGATGCAGGTGGGAGGCTGTGATGTGGAGACGAAGGCTTCCAAAGACGACAGGATATATGTGGAGGCCAAAGGGATGCGCAAGTTTCAGGGCTACGTGGAGGGGGACACCCTCTATGTGCTGGGCACCGTGAAATCGGGCCTGATAGGGCTTGACAGAAAGAGCGAGGTGATCCTGTATCTGCCGGAGGACTACTTTTTTGACGAAGTGGAGATCGACATGGGCGCAGGAGCGCTGGACATTGACCGGCTGAGCGCCGGGGAGGTGTCGCTGGAGGTAGGTGCGGGCCGGATCACCCTGGGCACCGTGCAGGTGCGGGAGCTGACCGCCAATGTGGGCGCAGGCCAGATAGAGCTGAAGGACATGGTGGTAGGGGAGCTGGACGTGGAAGTGGGCATGGGCGAATTCACGGCGCAGGGCTCTCTTGACGGGGATGCGGAGGTGGAATGCTCCATGGGGAACGTGGAGATGAAGCTGGACGGCAGGGAGGAGGACTTCAATTACCAGATCGAGGGCGCAATGGGCAGCATCCGGCTGGATAAAGAGGACATGGGCGGCTTTGCGCAGGAGAAGAGCATCGACAACGGCGCAGCCAAAACCATGAAGATTGAGTGTTCCATGGGGAATGTCACAGTCAAGTTCCGGGACTGACCAAAGACTTTGCGTGGCCATATAAGCGGCAGAGCCATGTTCGGTTCTATATTTGTTCAGTTCAATATATGTAATGAGAAGCAGATACGGCCAGCCCGGATTTTTCCGGACTGGCCGTTTTTTTCTCCGGGTCGCCTTCACAGCTCCACGAACAGTCCGCTCCTGCGCAGGGCAGGGCGGAGGGCAAGATAGAGGACAGAGGCGGCGATGACGGCCACCACGGCGTTGACTCCTGTGGTCAGCGCACTGATCTTCACCAGGATCTTGGTGATATCCTGAGGCACTCCGAATAGGTAGGTCTTGTAGAAATACCCCACCAGAGGATCCGCCACCACGTTGAAGGCCATGCCGCAGACACAGGCGGCCACGGTAGCTCCGGTGACATATTTGGCGGAGTGGGTTTTTGAGAGCCGGAAGATCCTATGGGCCACCAGCCCTACGATGAGGCCGATGCAGAGCTTCAGCAGGAAGGTCTTGGGGGCGCTTGTCACATAAGTAGTGGTCAGGTCACCGATGGTCATGCCCACCGCCCCTGCAAGACCGCCCCAGTAGCCGCCCAGCAGCAGGGCCGCCAGCACGCAGAACACGTTTCCGAAATGGAAGGAGGCCTTTTCCGTTCCGGCAGGGATGTCGATCTTGAAGAAGGCGAAGCCGATGTAGCAGAGCGCCGCCAGCAGCCCGGCCTGGGCAAGCCGCCGGATATCTGCCTTCCGGCTTTCCGGTACGCCCGCCACGGCATTGAAGATTCCTTTGAGAGTCAGCAGCAGGCCGAAGAAGACGCAGATCAGCCCATAGGAATAAGGCCGTTCCAGCCTCAGCTTCTCGTCCGACAGCTGGCTTATGAGTGCATTCAGGGCATTTTCGTCCCCGGTCTGTGTGCCCTCCTTCACGGCGGACAGCTGTGCCTTGACCTCCGAGAGACGGCCGCCTGTTGTCAGCGAGTCCTGATAGCTGCCGTGATAGGCATAGAGGGAGAAGAGGATCCCCAGAATCAGCAGGACTGCGCCTACTATGAGCAGGCCGTACCGCTTCTGCCTTTCGGCAGGTGGGACAAGCTTTTCATTTTCTTGCACTTCCGATTTTTTTGCATTGTTTCCGTTCTCTGTGTTTTTTTCGCTTTTCATAACATTCACTCCTTGGATTTCATTCGGTATCCTTTTTTGCTACATTTCTGGTTATGCTCCCCGATTTCGATTTTGATTCCCTCACGGGCTTCATACGCCGCTGTCTGCAGCGGGGGAATTGACTTCCGCCACGGGGGAATTGGCCTCCGCTATGGGGGGATTGACATCCGCCACGGGGGAATTGACTTCCGCCGTGGGAAGCGGGAGATGACCTTTCAGGTTCCTGCAGGATTACCTCTGGCGGTCTTCCGTACTTGTGATAGTATATGCCAGATGTGGCATGATAAAAAGTGCCAGAATATGATTATTTTACCAGACCAGTTGGGGGAGATATATTTTATTAGGAGGTTACATATTCAAGAATTTGATTGTTTTTTCAATGTTCGTGGGATATAATAGTATTACGGATGGATTTGTAAAAGATGGATTGTAATTAGTTTAAAGGAGGTGTACTGATATGGGACTGGCTGAGTTTGAGAGAAAAAGGGATGAGAAAATTAACGGTGTGTTCTATGATATGTCACCATCTCCCGGATACAGTCATTTTATTGTTGATGGAAATATATACGCTATAATCAGAAACGGATTAAAGGGAAGCATATGCCTTGTGTCGATGGAAAATTTTGACTTTCAATATCATCCAAATGTAAATGATGATTATGTATGCCCTGATATCATGATTATATGTGACAGAAAACATTTAAAAGGCGGAGCATACAGTGGAGTACCCAAATTCATTGCAGAAACACTGAGCCATTCTACTGCCAAGAGAGACAGGACAGAAAAGAAGGATATTTATGAGCAGGCAGGGGTTGAAGAATACTGGATAGTTTCTCCGCAGGGTTCTGTAGAAATCTATTACCTAAAAGATGGACGATATGTTTTGGAACAGAATCACATGTTTCAAAATGACGAAGAAGATGATGATTATAATGCTGACGTTGAGATTTCGCTGAAAGCGTTCCCGCACATCAAAATGACATTGGGAGAGATCTTTGAAGGGGTGTTTGAAAAATAGGATATGCTCGGTCGCAAAGACTCGATGGCATTCGACGGTCTGAAGGTGTCCGATTCCCGATATTCAACATAAGGTGAGTCAGTCAGAACATATTTTGTACGAAGAAATAATGATACGGGTTATCAGTTAACGGATATAAGACTGAGTGAGAGGAAGAATGTGTCCCATATCCTGTTCAAAAGAATCGGCTGAAAAGATATAATGATACTATTTGTAAAAGAAAAGATGTGACAATAGGTTCGGCAGGAAAGGAAACCGATTGCGGCTATGATGAAATGTTGTCTGAATATCAGTGACGGGGCGCTTCTGGACAAGCTGGAGTATTTTATCTATGATGTCTCCGGTCTGGAATACAATCAGCTGGAGATCATGCTGAATTATTCGCTGGGAAACAAGGCGGATGCCAGCAAATTCAGGACGAGGGAGGACAGATACAAGCTCAGAAGGATGCTTTCCTGCTTCGTCCCGGAGGAGGCTCTGGAGGAAGAGGAGCTGGAGAGGGCGGTGGATCTGTTTCTGACCTTTCTCCGCACCTACAATATGGAGGCATCCCTATGTCTTGGGGCGTTGCTGGACGCAGTGTGGAAATCCGGCGACGGAATGTCCGGCAGCCAGCGGAGCGTGGGCGGTGAATGGGACTGCGTGAAAAGGCTGAGCGGCATTTTGGCTGCCGTATATCTGCTGTATTTCTGCCAGGGGGCGAAGCTTCTGGACAGCAGGGAAACGGAACAGAGCATGAAGGCCGTATATGAACGGAACATCGGCTATTATACGCCGGAAGACAGAAGGTTCCTGTCCCAGCTCTTCCTGACGGAGAGGCGCTTCGACTGCATCGTTGCCCTTCTTGAGGCGGATTTGAGATCTGCGGGAGGGGAACACACCGGAGGGGCATTTCCCGGAAGGGAATGCGCCGGGGAGAAATATACCGGGAGAGAAGGTGTCGGGGGAGAATATGCCGCCCCGGCGGAGGACAAGATGTGGAGGGAATTCTATGCCATCCTTCGCAGGCTCAAGACCGGCAAGCTCTATCCGGAGGCGCTGTCGCTGTTTCGGGAGAGCGGCGGTCTGTTTCGGAAGGCCCGCCCGGAGATCAGGGGCTGGTGGGAAAAGGAATGGGCGGGGATCCTCTTTCGCCTGGGCCGGTATGAGGAGGCGAAGAACATTCTGGACAAGTACGTGGAGCAGCCGGAGGGCGGCGTCAATGCCTATGACTTGTTCGACGATGCTGTGAATTATGCTTGGGCTGCCAATTATAAGGAGAAGGACGACCCAGAATGGAAGGCCTATATCGAAAAATCCTACGGTCTGACCCTTCAGGCACAGGAGCTGATCCGCCAGTCCGATGTGCTGGAGTTCATGCTGTACGACGTGATTTTTGAAAAGGAGTTCCTGCTGTCGGAGATGGGGGAGTACGAGGAAGCTTACAGGTGCTTCGTTCAGGCCTTTGCCAATGCGGATGACGACACGAAGGCCCGATCCAACTTCAACACCCATCTTTGGATCCTGATGAAGTACATGTGCCGGAGGCCGGAGAAATGGCAGGAGCTGCTGGGCTGGGTGGATTCCTTCTATACACATTATGACCATGGCCGTCTGGACAAGTACAGGGATATCGTGGAGTTTGTGAACACCAGTCCTTATCTGAGGGACAAGAGCATGCTCCGGGGCCAGATCTATGGGGGGCTGATGGAGCTGCTTTTCCACGCAATGGAGATCCGGCATGAGACCAAGATCCGGGACATCTCAAAGTATGACTTCTTATATTATACGAACGGGGAGAACCTGCGTCTTCTGCTGGAGGACGAGACAGAGGAACACTGCCATTACCGTCTTCCCATATTCCATGCAAGCCATATGAACGATCCTCAGGAGGGAAGGATTCTGCAGGACATACTGGGACGGGCCAGATTCCCCCGGGGAGAGAACGGAGAGGCAGGGGATTCCAGAGAAAGCTATCGGGAGAACTATGTGTTCCTGAAGTCCTTTTTCTGTTACCGCAAGGAGAAGGGGAGGACTCATGTGAAGGAATTTCTGCCTATGTGGGTTCAGTACGGGGAGGATGCGGAAGGCTGCTGCGTGGTGCTGAACAACAAGACCTTCGGGAAGACGAACCTGAGGAAAGTAGTATATCTTTCGGACGAGGGAAGGTGTGACGACGAGAAGATTCAGGGCTTTCTGGACGGTTTTATCGGCACCTACCGCAGGCTGCAGGAGCTGTGCGGAGAGATCGGCCAGGCCGCAGGGGCGGAATGCCTCCAGAGGACGGAGTCCCTGATGGAGATGATCATCTCCCAGATTTCCTATCTCTTCAAGCACGATTCTTACCGGCACGAGAACGAGGTCAGGCTGATCGTGAATCGGACGGAGGGCAATCTGGAGGATGTGGAGGTAGTGCCGGGCAGGACACCCAAGGTATTTATTTACAGTGACAAACCCACTTATGTCGATGAGATCATCTTTGGGCCGAAGATGGACAACCCGGACGACTATGTGCCATTTATTCACAAGCAGAGCGGCAGGATGTGGAAGGGAACGGACAATAGGATCAAGGTGACACATTCAACCATCCTTTACCGATGAAACGGGATTAAAAAAGGAATTGACAGGGGTTAGAAGGGGATATATAATAACCCCGTTTGGCCGGGATTTCTGTATAAGTATGGGAAATCCTGACAAAAACATAGCATTTGCGGATTTAGGTAAGCCAGGTGTAAAGGTTCATTTATGAACAGTTTTTGATTGCCATATAGAGTCCTTCGGGCTTTGAATCGGGTACTTGGAAGATTCTTTCCTTCGGTTCGGCATAAGGAATCAGATCAATGTGTGAGCTTGTATTTTCATAGGGCGGTTACGATTCCGTGCGAACCAGAGCTGTGGAATGGCAGTTGGGGCGCTGTTTTTGGTGCCCCGACTTTTGTTCTGCCATATAGTCCGATTCAGAGGGCTTTCTTTAAGGGACTTCCATTATTTGTATGTGTGTGGTATAATCCAGATGAGATGCGAGGCCCTTCGAAGGGAACGGGCTGCTGGGGCTACCTTTCTGGCTGGGTCAGACAAGAGGATCTGGAGTGTGTGAATGCGGAAAGAAAGAGCTGCCCTTTGAGGGGACGGAAAAAAGGAGGAGCAGGGAGATGGAACCAACGAAAGAGAGAAAGGGTACGGAAATGCGCCGGGGGATGGGCATCACGGTGAAGCTGGTGGCCGCCGTGGTGGTGAGCGTCATGATCGCCGTATCGGTTCTGCTGGCAGTGGTCTATCGTCAGATGTCGGACACGCTGCTGGAGAAGAGCGAGGATATGCTCATGACCACCACGGAAAGGGCGCTGCAGGAGACCAGGGCGTGGATGAACAGGACGCTGGCCATGCTGGAGATGCAGCGGGACACCATAGAGTACGAGGACATGGATATTCCCGATATGGTGGAATATATCAGGCATACGGTGGATCAGAGCGACGCATACCCGGCGGGACTGTACGTGGCCCTCACGGACGGCTCGCTGTACCATGCGTCTTTTGTGCCGGGGCCCGATTTCAATGCGCTGGCAAAGAGCTGGTATCAGGACGGAATCGATTCGGAGGATTTCATTCTGGGGGACGTGTATTTTGATGAGGACAGTCAGTCCTATGTGGTGGGCGCATCCGGGATGCTGAAGGACAAGGCGGGAAAGGTGCGGGGAGTCGCAGCGGCGGACGTGTACCTGGATTCAATCTCCTCCATCGTGAGCCAGACGCAGATAGAGGACACTGGAGGAATCTTTCTGGTGGATACCCGGACGGACACGGTCATCGGCCACCGGGACGAAAATATCTTGGGGAAGAAGCTGGGGGATATCAAAGAGGGCATGTATGTCTATGCCGATGAGCAGATCAAAAAGGGGCAGGAGGGGCTTTCCCTCTATGAGGATACCTATATTCAGGTGGCAAGGGTTCCGGGCAGCGACTGGACCGCAGTGGCCTATGTGTCCCGGACGGAGGTTCTGCAGGAGCTTTACGATCTGACGAAAACCATGGTAGTGGTGGCAGTGGCGGCAGTGGTCCTCTTAACGCTTCTCGTGGTCATTCAGATCCGGCGCATCATCGGCGTTCCGGTGAAGGAGCTGAGCCGGGCGGCTACCAGGATCGCAGAGGGCGAGCTGAAGCAGACCATCCGTTACCGTTCCAGAGACGAGCTGGGCATTCTGGCGGACAACTTCAACAAGGTGACGCTGCGGCTCAGCGACTATGTGAAGTACATTGACGAGATCTCGGAGAAGCTGCAGGAGATCGCCGGCGGAAATCTGGCATTCACGCTGGAGAACGAGTACGTGGGAGAATTTGCGAAGCTGAAGGATTCTCTGGACAAGATATCGGTGGAGCTCAACAGGGCAATGGGGCAGATGCATTCTGCGTCGAGAGATGTGGCGGCAGGCGCCCAGCGCGTGTCCATGGATGCGGTGACGCTGTCTCAGGGCTCCACGGAGCAGGCAGCGGAGGTGGAGGCTCTGGCTGACCATATAAGCGCAGTATCCGACAGCGTGGACAAGGTTGCGCAGGGGGCCGGGAAGGCAAGCCATATCTCGAAGGAGGTCAGGAAGGGGCTTCTGGAGAGCAACGGGAAGATGGAGAACATGACCGAGGTGATGCAGAGGATCAATGACTATTCCACTGAGATTCACAAGATCGTGAAGACCATAGAGGACATTGCGTTCCAGACCAACATTCTGGCCCTGAACGCAGCCGTGGAGGCCGCCCGTGCCGGAGAGGCGGGCAAGGGCTTTGCGGTTGTGGCAGATGAAGTCCGCGCTCTGGCCGGAAAGTCCTCCGTGGCGGCGCAGGAGACCACGGCCCTTTTGAACCAGACGCTGAATTCTATCGAGGAGGGTGTGACCGTGGCGCAGGATACGGCCCAGTCCCTGCTTACAGTGGTGGCCCGTGCCGACGAGATGGACGGGCTGATCGGAGGCATCGCAGATTATACCAAGGCCCAGTCTGCGGATGCGGCAGAGATCACTCATGGAATCAGCCAGATCGCCGCCGTGGTGCAGACGAATGTGGAGACCGCAGAGTCCAGTGCTGCCGCCAGCGAGGAGCTGTCCGGGCAGGCTGCTGCGCTGAGGGAGCTGGTGGCAGGCTTCCGGCTGAAGGGATGAGCGGCACAGAATAAAATCAGAACGGAACAGAACGGAATTTCGATCTGATTTCGGCCAAATTTCAGTCAGATTTTTGCTAAGCCCCAGATGGATTTCAGCAGAATAAATTTCTGCCTTTCTATTGACAAAACTTATGAGAGGGCTTATATTGTAAAAGAACGATTCAGAGCAATAAAGGCTGTGACGAAGAGGAGTACGCATTGCCTCTTAAAAGAGAGGGAGGCTGTCCCGGAAGGGATGCTGAGAGGCCGCCTGAAGGAAGGGATGCGGAAGGTAGCTTCCAAGCCGGGGGTCCGAAAGGCGGCGCCGAGTAGGGTCTCACGATTTATCCCCGTTACCGGATAGGACTTTATTGGAAGTCGCTGAGACGGCAGGGAGGCAGAAGCAGCCCTCCGTGAACAAAGGTGGTACCGCGTCAAAGACGCCCTTTGCTGACGAAAGTCGGCAGAGGGCTTTTTTTGGCCGGAAATACTTCCCAGAAAAGGGCACTTGAAGTGTAGAGACGGAACTGGAATAAGAACTAGAATAAAAACAGTCTCGGAACGGAAAGTGCCCGGAAGGATTTGCGGACGCACGCACTTGCGGCCGGAAATACTTCCCAGAAAAGGGCACTTGAAGTGTAGAGACGGAACTGGAACAGGAGGGCAGAAAATGAGCAGAGAGCTGGC
Organism: uncultured bacterium; assembly: GCA_947565325.1. Lineage (GTDB taxonomy): Bacteria > Bacillota > Clostridia > Lachnospirales > Lachnospiraceae > Acetatifactor. The sequence continues at coordinate 12,868 of CANOFQ010000011.1, read as the reverse complement.
AAAGACCTACGACCCGGCAGGGCTGGAGGACAGACTGTACGAGAAATGGATGAAAAACAAGTATTTTCATGCGGAGGTGGATCACGACAAGACCCCTTTCACCATCGTGATCCCCCCTCCGAACATCACGGGACAGCTACACATGGGACATGCGCTGGACAACACCATGCAGGACATCCTCATCCGGTTCAAGCGGATGCAGGGCTATAATGCGCTGTGGCAGCCTGGCACGGATCATGCGTCCATCGCCACGGAGGTGAAGATCACCGAGACCCTGAAGGCGGAGGGCATCGACAAGCAGGAGCTGGGCAGGGAGAAGTTTCTGGAGCGGGCTTGGAGCTGGAGGGAGGAGTACGGCGGGCGCATCATCTCCCAGCTGAAGAAGATGGGCTCCTCCTGCGACTGGGACAGGGAGCGGTTCACCATGGACGAGGGCTGCAACAGGGCAGTGACGCAGGTCTTTGTGAAGATGCATGAAAAGGGCTATATCTATAAGGGCTCCAGAATCATCAACTGGTGCCCGGTGTGCAATACCTCCATCTCCGACGCAGAGGTGGAATATCAGGAGCAGGCGGGGCATCTGTGGCACATCAAGTATCCCGTCATGAGGGAGGACGGCACGCCCAGCGATACGGAGTTTCTGACCTTTGCCACCACCCGGCCCGAGACCATGCTGGGAGATACGGCGGTGGCCATCCATCCGGAGGACGAGAGGTACAGCCACCTCGTCGGCAGGAGCGTGCTGCTGCCCATCATGAACCGGGTGATCCCCGTGGTCACGGACACCTATGTGGACCGGGAGTTCGGCACGGGCGTGGTGAAGATTACCCCGGCCCATGACCCCAACGACTTCGAGGTGGGCAGACGGCATGGGCTTCCCGTGATCAACGTGATGAACGACGATGCCACCATCAACGCCAACGGCGGGAGATTTCAGGGCATGGACCGCTATGAGGCTAGGAAGGCCATCGTGGCGGAGCTGGAGAGCCTGGGGCTGCTGGTAAAGATCGAGGACTATACCCATAACGTGGGCACCCATGACCGCTGCAAGACTACCGTGGAGCCTCTGGTGAAGGAGCAGTGGTTCGTGAAGATGGACGAACTGATCAAGCCGGCGGTGGAGGCGGTGAAGAACGGCGAGATCCGGCTGGTTCCCCAGCGCATGGAGAAGATTTATTTCAACTGGACGGACAACATCAGGGACTGGTGCATCAGCCGCCAGCTGTGGTGGGGCCATAGGATCCCGGCCTATTACTGTGACCAATGCGGCGAGACGGTGGTGGCGGAGCAGATGCCCGAGACCTGCCCCAAGTGCGGCTGCACCCATTTTACGCAGGATCCGGACACGCTGGACACATGGTTCTCCTCTGCGCTGTGGCCCTTTGAAACCTTAGGGTGGCCGGAGCAGACCGAGGAGCTGAAATATTTCTATCCCACGGACGTGCTGGTGACGGGATATGACATCATCTTCTTCTGGGTCATCCGCATGATCTTCTCCGGGTACGAGCATATGGGGGAGAAGCCCTTCAAGACTGTGCTGTTCCACGGGCTGGTCAGGGACGGTCAGGGACGCAAGATGTCCAAGTCCCTTGGCAACGGCATCGACCCGCTGGAGGTCATTGAAAAGTACGGGGCTGACGCCCTGCGGCTGACGCTGATCACGGGCAATGCCCCGGGCAATGACATGCGCTTCTACTACGAGAGGGTGGAGAACAGCAGGAACTTTGCAAACAAGGTCTGGAACGCCTCCCGGTTCATCATGATGAACATGGACGGCAGGAAGGTGACGGAGCCTGCCCTGCAGGAGCTCCAGCCCGTGGACAAGTGGATTCTGTCCAAGCTGAACACATTGGTGAGGGATGTTACAGACAACATGGAGAGCTTCGAGCTGGGTATCGCAGTGCAGAAGGTGTACGACTTTATCTGGGACGAGTTCTGCGACTGGTACATCGAGATGGTGAAGCCCAGACTGTACGCCGGGAAGCAGAGCGGCGAGGCGGCGGACGCAGAGGCTTCTGCCTGCGGCGCTGCTTCGGCAGGGGGAGCGGAGGATGCCGCCGCCAGCCGGAATGCGGCGCTGTGGACCTTGAAGACGGTGCTGATTGACGCACTGAAGCTGCTGCATCCCTTCATGCCGTTCATTACAGAGGAGATCTACTGTACTCTGAGGAGCATGGAGGTAAGCTCCGCAGACGCAGGCAGCTCCATGCAGGAACATGTTTCCGCAGATGGGGACAGCTCCATACAGGTAGAGGCTTCCATAGACGCAGGCAGCTCCATGCAGGAACATGCTTCCGCAGGCGCAGGCAGCTCCGCAGAGGAGTCCATCATGATCAGCAGGTGGCCGGAATATAGAGAGGACAGAACCTTTGTAAAAGAAGAAAAAGCCATAGAGATCATCAAGGACGCCGTCCGGGGCATCCGGGGCATCCGCAGCGAAATGAACGTGGCGCCCAGCCATAAGGCCGGCGTATACGTGGTCAGCGAGGACGAAAGCCTTCTGGACACCTTCCGGGAGGGCCGGCTGTTCTTTGCGTCGCTGGCTTATGCGGGAGAGGTGACGCTCCAGAGGGACAAGGCAGGCATAGCACAGGACGCAGTGTCCGTGGTGATCCCGGGGGCCACTCTGTACATCCCTTTTGCGGAGCTGGTGGATATTGAGCAGGAGAGGGAGCGTCTGCGGAAGGAGCAGACCAGACTGCAGGGCGAGCTGGACAGGGTGCAGGGCATGCTCTCCAATGAGAGATTTCTTTCCAAAGCGCCTGAGGCCAAGGTGGCGCAGGAGAGAGAGAAGCTGGCGAAATACACCCAGATGATGGAGCAGGTGGAGCAGAGGCTGGAGCAGCTGGGGTGAATTTCTAAAAGCGTACCACAAAGCGTACCATCAGGAGGGACTGAAGCGGCCCCTCCTGAAGATGCACGGGTAGAAATGCGGGTTAAAAGCACGGGTAGAAGCATGGGTTAGAAGTGCGGGCTCAGACACAGGGGCGCAAAGAGTGGAGGGGATCCAAAATGGAGCTGGAGAGAACGGAAGGAATTGCCTCCTTTGAGGAGGCGGAGAACTATATCAACAGGATTCCTAGATTCACCAAAAAGAACACCATGGAGGACACCCGGGCGTTCCTGCACCGGCTGGGGGACCCCGACCGGAGGATGCGCATCATCCATGTGGCGGGCACCAACGGAAAGGGTTCCGTATGCGCTTATCTCAGCAGCATCCTGAGGGCCGCAGGATATAGGACGGCTTTGTTCACCTCGCCCCATCTGGTGGATATCAGGGAGCGCTTTTCGGTGGACGGGGAGCTGATGTCAAGAGAGGATTTCCTGCGGATTTTTCAGAAGATCCACGGGATGCTGGACCGGGAAGCGCCGGAGGGGAATCGGTATCATCCTTCCTATTTTGAGTACCTTTTCTTTATGGCAATGGTGTATTTCGGGGAAAAGGAACCGGATTTCTGTATTCTGGAGACGGGGCTGGGAGGCAGGCTTGACGCCACCAACGCAGTCTCCAGAAAGGAGCTGGCGGTGATCACCCATATCAGTCTGGATCATGTGGAATATCTGGGTGACACTGTGGAAAAGATCGCCGGGGAGAAGGCCGGCATCCTGCAGGCCGGGACAAGGGCGGTATTCTGGGACACCTGCCCTGAAACCACGGACCTCTTCCGCAGGCGGGCATCAAAGCTTGGAATATCGGCGCAGTCTGTGTCGGAAAAGGACATAATTTTCTCAAAATTTAATGGAAAAACCATTGATTTTTCCCTTCGTACTGGGTATCATGGAGAAGGTGATATCCATGGAGAAGATGATATCCATGGCCGCACGAATCTTTCCCTGCGCACCATAGCCTCCTATCAGGTGGAGAACTGTGCCCTTGCGGTCCGCAGCATAGAGGCGCTGGGAGAGGTGTTCGACAGCTGCGGGAAAGCCGTCACATGGGAGCATGTCAGGCAGGGCGTGAGGGAATGCTTCTGGGCGGGGCGCATGGAGGAGGTGCTTCCGGAGGTCTACGTGGACGGTGCGCACAATGAGGACGGCGTCCGGGCCTTTCTGGAGACGGTGGCCTGGGACGGCTGTGAGGGGGGCAGGAGCCTGCTGTTCGGCGTGGTGAAGGACAAAAACTACGGACGGATGGCGCAGCTGCTGACCGAATCGGGGCTTTTTGGCAGGATCGCCGCCGCCCCTATGGACACCCAGAGGACTCTGTCCGGCGAAAAGCTGGGAGAGCTTTTCGGGAGATACGCCGGCAGCTTCAGGGTCTATGAGGATGTGGCCTCTGCGTTCTGGGCGCTGCTGCACAGGGGGCAAGGGGAGCGCATCTATATTGCGGGAAGTCTGTATCTGGCAGGAGAGATGAAGGAGCTGATCAGCGATGATAAATTTCGAAGAAGAATTGAAGAAATTCCATCCCAGCCTTGAGGTGGAGGAGGCGGAGGATGCGATTTACAATCAGGATCTGACGGACATGGCGGATCTGCTTGTGAAGATGATCGTAGGATCTGGGCAGGGAGCGGCTCAGGGATTGGAAGAGGAACAATGATGTATTGTTACAACTGTGGGCGCCGTCTGGCAAAGCCGGATTTCTGCACCTCCTGCGGGGCGGACGTGGGCCTGTATAAGAAGGTTCTGCATGTTTCCAATATGTACTATAATGAGGGGCTGGAAAAGGCCGGCGTCCGGGATCTCACCGGGGCGGTGGTCAGCCTGCGCCAGAGCCTGAAGTTCAACAAGAACAATCTGCAGGCCCGCAATCTGCTGGGGCTGGTATATTTCGAGATGGGCGAGGTGGTGACCGCCCTCAGCGAATGGGTCATCAGCAAGAACATACAGCCGGAGAAGAACATTGCGGACGAATATATCGAGAAGGTGCGCTCCAATTCCGCCCGGCTGGATTCCGTCAACCAGACCATAAAGAAGTACAACCACTCCCTGTCTCTGTGCAAGCAGGGCAGCAAGGATCTGGCGGTGATCCAGCTGAAGAAGGTGCTTTCCCTGAATCCCAGATTCATCCGGGCCCATCAGCTGCTGGCGCTGCTGTACATGGACAAGGGGGACTGGGAGCGGGCGGAGCGGGAGCTGCGAAAATGCATGGAGATCGACAAGAACAATCTCCAGACCCTGCGGTATCTCAGAGAGGTGGAGCTGCTGCTGGCGCCGGAGGAGGCAGAGAAGCCGCCGGCCCGCCGCAAGAAGGAGGAGGCCATCCGGTACCAGAGCGAGAACGAGCTGATCATCCGTCCGGTGAATGTGAAGGAGCCTAAGCGCAGCGGCATATCCACCCTGGTGAATCTGGGCATCGGGCTGATCATCGGCGTGGTGGCTGCCTGCTATCTGGCGGTGCCTGCGGCCCAGTCCAAGGTCAGGAACGAGGATCAGCAGGTCATAACCAAGATCAGCAATGAATCGGATGCCAAGACGGCCCGGATTCAGGAGCTGGAGGATCAGATAACGGGCCTGCAGGGCGACATAGAGGGACTGAGGGGCCAGATCGAGGGCTTCGTGGGCACGGACGGGACGCTGGAGTCCATTGAGAGGATACTGGAGACGGCGGCGTCCTATCTGGAGACGGGGGATGTGTTCGCAGCGGAGAGCGAGCTGGCTGCCATCAGCCAGAGCGTGGACATGAGCGCCATGACGGCGGGCTACGAACGGCTGCATCAGGCAGTCTTCAATGCCATCAGGCCGGATCTGGCGGCGGCATACTTCGAGCGGGGCAGCAATTATTTCAGGATAGGGGAATACGGGGAGGCCATCGTGGCCCTGCTGCCGGCCGTGGAATACAATCCGGAGGAGGTAGAGGCGCTCTATATGCTGGGAGAGGCCTACCGCATGAACGGCGATGAGGAGAACGCCGTCGCCGTCTATGACAAGGTGATGGAGCTGTTCCCGGGGACATGGCGGGCCAATTCTGCCAGACAGAGCAAGGGCCAGCTGACGGGGATATGGTGATGCCCGTTTCGGGGCGGACGAAGTACGAAGGAAGAGAACCTATGGAGGACGTAGGTTCTTTTTTGTTTCTGAAATCGGGGGTTCAGAAATCACGGAAAGGAGAGGACGGCTATGGATTTTCAGATCATTGACAATTGCCTGATGATACGTCTTCCCGAGGAGATCGATCATCATGAGGCAGGATTCATCTGTGAGACTGCGGACCGGTATCTGCTGAAGGAGGAGGTGCGCAACGTGGTGTTCGACTTCGAGAGGACAAGGTTCATGGATTCCTCCGGCATCGGTATCATCATGGGGCGCTACCGGAAGATATCCTGCTTCGGGGGGCGGGTCTACGCCATCCACCTGGACAGACAGATCGAGAGGATTTTTAAGCTGTCCGGGCTGAACAAGGTGGTGGAGGTGCTGAATTTTGAACTGGATGCCGCCGGGGCGGGCAAGGAGGGGCAGACTTGAGAGCAGACTTTCAAAGATTGACTGGCGTATGTGCCGAAGCACATAGGGAGGTAGGAGAATGAAGAACGAAATGGAGATCCTGTTCGATGCGGTTTCGGACAACGAGGGCTTCGCCCGTGTGGCCGTAGCGGCGTTCATCGCCCATCTGAACCCCACTGTGGAGGAGATGGCGGACGTGAAGACCGCCGTTTCGGAGGCCGTGACCAATTCCATCATACACGGCTACGGGAATCTGAGGGGCTACCGGAAGGAAGAGAGGGGCCCGGAGGAGGTACATAAGGGAAAGGTGAGGCTGCGCTGCGTCCTGGACAGGGATATCCTGCACATCGAGGTGGCAGATTCCGGTACGGGCATCGAGGACGTGAAAAAGGCCATGGAGCCGCTGTTCACCACAAAACCCGAGCTGGAGCGGTCGGGGATGGGCTTTGCCTTCATGGAGGCCTTCATGGATGATCTGGAGGTGGAGAGCGCTCTTGGGAAAGGAACCGTGGTCCGCATGGTGAAGAAGATAGGGACGGGCAGCTGGATCGACTGCGAGGGGTGACGGATGGAAGAGACATCAGTACTGATTGCAAGGTCACAGGCAGGAGAAAGCGAGGCAAGAGAGGTACTGATAGAGAATAATCTGGGACTGGTGCGCCATATCGTCAGACGGTTCTTCGGCAGGGGATATGATTCGGAGGATCTTTTTCAGATCGGCGTCATAGGGCTGATCAAGGCCATCGATAAGTTCGACCTGAGTCTCGGGCTGAAATTTTCCACCTATGCGGTTCCTATGATCACCGGTGAGATCAAGCGGTTCATCCGGGACGACGGACCGGTAAAGGTGTCCCGGACCATCAAGGAGAACGGCACGAAGGTGCGGCAGGCAAGGCAGAGGCTGCAGGGGGAGAACAACAGGGAGCCTACCCTGCAGGAGATCGCACTGGAGACGGGGCTTTCCGTTGAGGACGTGGTTCTGGCCATGGAGGCCTCCGTGGAGGTGGAATCCATCTATTCTGCCGTCTATCAGGATGACGGCAGCGAGGTGTATCTGGTGGACAGGATCGTCCAGGGGAGCGGGGGGACGGTGGGAAGCAGCGCCGCAGGGGGCTGCGCCAGCGAGGACAGGGAGAAGGAGGGCATACTGAACCATATGCTGTTAAAGCAGCTGCTGGAAGACCTGAAGCCCTCGGACAGAGAGCTGATCTATATGCGGTATTTCCAGAACAAGACCCAGACGGAGATCGCCGCCGTTCTCGGGGTCAGTCAGGTGCAGGTCAGCCGCATGGAGAAGAGGATCCTGCTGAGCATGCGGGAGAAGGCGAGATGACGGAGGCCATTTTACCATATCCTGCCTATTTTTTGTATCATGTGATTAAGTTTTTATAAATTCATCAAATCTCCTTTCTTTATCCGGGAGTTTCGTTTACTATGGATAAGGGAGGAGATTTTATGAAGAGAGAATATACGGATCCTAGAACAGCGGACGGAATGGAAGGAAGGGCGTCTGTGAGGCGCAGGAAGAGAGCCAGAGAGATGCGGACTCTGACGGCTCTGGTCTGCCTTGTGGTGATAACGGCGGTGCTTTACCTTTCGGTCGCTATTTTTTCGTGGATAAATGGAAGGCTGGAGAACGGGGAGAGCGGAATTCTGCCGGCTGTAGGGGAAGGCGAAGGCAGCCCGGGGGGAGAAGGCGGCCCGGGAGCGGACGGGGAGAACGGAGACGGAGCCGGTCCTGAGGGCATCGGTCCGGGAGGTTTTGGTGCGGCAGATCCGGAGGGCGGGAACGGTGCCGGCTCAGGAGAGGGCGGCACAGGCCAGACGGGGGACGGGGCAGACGGGAGCGGCCCGACAGGGGACATATCCGGCGCAGGCTCCGGCTCGGTGGTTTACTCTCAGGAGGATCTGGACGGCTATATGGCAAGCGCCAGAGAGCAGGCCGCCGGGGAGATTCTTGACAGCATCCGGAGAGGTCTGGGCGGAGGGGACACTTTGCTGGAGACGCTGCGTCCTCTGTATCCCGAGGAGCTGATCGTCTACAGCGGCGGGAAATACAACTTTATTCCCATAAACCGCAGCCTGAAACAGAGTATGCTGGCGGACGCAAATCTGAATATACTGGAAACGGGGGAATACCAGTACCTGCAGGAGGGTCAGGTGATATCCCACAAGGGAATCGATGTGTCCAGACATCAGGGGGCCATCGACTGGAATCTGGTGGCGCAGGACGGGGTGGAGTTTGCCTTTCTCCGGGTGGGCTACAGAGGCTACGGCACCGGCAAGATGATGGAGGACGATCAGTTCGTGGCCAACGTGCAGGGAGCCAACGCCGCCGGCATCAAGGTGGGCGTATACTATTACAGCCAGGCCATTACCAGAGAGGAAGTGCTGGAGGAGGCAAACTTCGTGCTGGAGAAGATCGCACCCTATGACATCGACTGCCCGGTGGTGTTTGACGTGGAGAAGGTGGTGGCGGATGAGCCCGGCAGGATGAACCTGATCTCCGTGGAGGAGAGGACGGAGTTTGTCAGGCTGTTCTGTGAGACGATTCAGAATGCCGGATACAAGCCCATGGTGTACCACAACACGGAGATGGGGGCCATGATGCTGAATCTGGAGCCCCTTGAGGCTTATGACAAATGGTTCGCCGCATACAGCGACAAATTCTACTATCCCTATGAATATAAGGTGTGGCAGTATTCCCAGTCCGGCAAGGTGCAGGGGATCAAGGGGGCCGTGGATCTGAATATCAGCTTCGCCCCCTTATGGGAGGAGTGAGGATGCACGCTGAAGCGGGCAGTGAGGGAATTGATGCCCGCCGGGGCGGGCAGGGGGGTATAAGTATGGAAAACGTCAGGAACAAGCTTCTGGAGGAGATTCTGTGGCCGGAGGCGGAATTCACACCCATGCCCTTTTGGTTCTTCAACGATGCCTTCGATGAGGAGAAGGTGAGGAACCAGCTGGAGGACTATGTGGAGAAGGGGGTAAACGGGTTCGTGCTGCACCCCAGAATCGGCATACCGGAACAGATGCCTTATCTCTCCGGGGAATATTTCCGGGCGGTGCGGTTCATCGTGGCCACGGCCGCCGCACTGGGGATGAAGGTGGTTCTGTATGACGAGGGAATGTACCCTTCCGGCTCCGCCCACGGCATGGTGGCGGAGGCAGATCCTGCATATGCTGCCAAGGGCATTATTCTGCTGGAGGAGCGGGAAGCGCTGGAAAAGCTGGGAGCGGAGCCCGGGGCTCGGGTCGTTGCGTCTCTTCCGGGAGGACGGCGGATCGTATACGGGTTCACGGGAGGCACCATACGGGGCATCCATTTCGGGGAGGACGACGGGGAGCCGGGTGCGCCGAAGGCGGCGGATATCCTGAACCCCCTTGCGGTGGAGGAATTCATCCGTCTGACCCACGACAGATATTATGAGGAGCTGAAGGAGTACTTCGGCACCACGGTAATAGGCTTTTTTACGGACGAGCCCAGTGCGCTGGGACGGGGCGCCGGGTATTACCGCCCCTGGGTGCCGGGGCTGGAAAAGGAGCTGGAGGCCCTCGGCGGCAGCGCGGAGGAGCTGGAGGGGCTGTTTGCAAGGACGGGTAAGACTGTGGCCGGCAGGGAAGATATCCTGCAGACAGAGGACAACAGGACGGTGCAGCTTTATCATAGGCTGATCAAGAAAAAGCTCCGGGAGATATTCTACGGGAGGCTGTCCGAGTGGTGCGGGAGCCATGGGATCAGCCTGATGGGGCATCCCGCCGAAAGCGACGATATAGAGGAGGAGCTGTACTTCCATGTTCCGGGTCAGGACCTGATCATGCGGCGGGTGTCCCCGGAGACGGGGGGCCTGCGGGAGTTCGACTCCGTGCAGGCGAAGCTGGCGGCGGACATTGCAAGGCATCTGGGGCGCCGCCGGAACGCAAATGAGTGCTTCGGGGTATGCTGCCGGGACAGGATTCCATGGTATATGACCGCAGGGGACATGAAGTGGTATATTGACTGGCTTGGTCTAAGGGGCGTGAACCTCTATATTCCTCATGCCTTCTATTACAGCGTGGCCGGGGAGAGGAAGAACGAACGCCCGCCGGACGTGGGCCCCAACAATATCTGGTGGCGGCATTATAAGCGGTTTTCCGACTATATGAAGCGCCTCTCCTTTCTGATGACTGATTCCGTGAACGGTGCGGAGACGGCAGTGCTCTGTGACAACAATCTGGTTCCCTACGGGGAGATCGCCTGCTTCTATGAGAATCAGGTGGAGTTCAACTATCTTCCCGCGGCGCTGCTGGAGCAGGCCCAAGTCAGGGAGGGAAGGGTCCGGATCGGGGACTATGCTTATAAGAGAGTCCTGAATCTGCTGGGGGAGGCCTATGAGGACAGATTCAGAGCAAGACTGGGGAATCTGCTGTGTACGGTCTCGGCGGAGGAGGTGCCAAGGCTGGCGGCGGTCATTGTGGGGGAGGAAAAAGCATCGGGAAGGAAGGCGGTTCTTGAAGCGCCCTGCGGGCCGCTCCGGATGGTGCGGCTGAACAAGTGGGGCACGGAGCTGCTGCTGTTTGGAAATGAAGGGGAGAAGACTGTCAGCGCCGGTGTGAGGGTACCGGGGATGGAGGAGCCTCTGCTGGTGGATCTCTGGAAGGGGAGCTGCCACAGGCTGGAGGGCGCCGGGGAGCATTTCTGGATCAGCCTGCAGCCCAGAGAGACGGTTCTGGTGATGGATGCCGGGAAAGGGGGGCCGTCGACGGAAGGGGCTGCCGGGAAAGAACTGCCGTCGACGGAAGGTCTGGCTGTGGAAGGGGCTGCCGGAAGGAAGCCGGGCCGGCTGCGGGAGGGCTTCACGGAGCGGTGTGCCCTTGGGGAGCGGTGTGCTCCTGCGGGAGGCTATCCCGACTGGACGGAGCGGTTCACGCTGACAGAAAGAGGGAAAAATCAGGCGGTCTATGTGTTGGAATACCGATGGAAGAGGAGCTGGGAGGCGCTGGCGGACAGCGGCACAGGGTTTCAGGTTCGCGGGCGGGAGATGGTGGAGTGCTTCTGTAACGGGAGGTTCGTGGACGTGAGCTTCTGGGGGAAGCACCGGTTCGACCTGGGCGGATTTCTGCAGGAGGGCAGGAACGAGATCCGCCTTGTATGTACGGGAAACGCCGCCAATCTCTATGAGGACGCAGGGATCGATTTCGGGCTGGGAGCGGAGTAGAAGACGGCATGTGCCGGAGAAAGGCCCTTGTTTAGAGGAGGCTGAACGACAGGTTGATTTACAGAGATTCTTCTTTCGTATATACTTAGCCTATGACATAGGTGCAGGATGGTGTACGGATCTGTATCGGGAAGCCTGCTCCATGGCTGGCGCAAATCGAAAGGAGAGAAGGTTTATGTACAACGCAAACGAAATGAAGCTGTTCGGCAGCAGGCTGTCCGTCTGCCGGCAGAACCGGAACATGACGCAGGAGGAGCTTGCCTATCGGCTTGGGATCACGGCGCAGGCCTTAAGCAAATGGGAGAGAGGCGTGGGCCTTCCCGATGTGTCCATGCTGGCGGATCTGGCCCGGCTGCTGGAGGTCAGCACGGACTATCTTCTGGGCATCGGTCAGAATGGCGGCGGTCTGGGAGAGGACAATGAGAGACTGCAGCTTCAGGAGGGGCCCGGCAGATTCCTGATGAACGGTCTGGAGTCGCTGGAGGTGCAGTTCGGGGCCAAAATAGTTCCGCTGTTCGTGGACAATAAATTTGTGGAAAAGGTGATGACGCTGCGCAAGGAGCTGGGCAGCGAGGGATATCTGCTCCCGATCGTCAGGATCCGTGACCACAGCCTGCTGGAGGAGCAGGAGTATATGATCGTTGCTCACACAAATGTCTTATACAGCGAGCGGCTGGAAACGCTGGATGAGAACACGGTGGACAAAATGATCCATAAGCTGGGGGAATGCGTCAGGGAGAATTATCATGAGATCCTGAACCCGGATCTGATCAAGAGCTATGTGGACTACCTGAGAGACAAGTACCCTGCCCTGCTGGACGGGGTGGTTCCCGAGAAGATCCCTTACAGCCTGCTGACCGAGACGGCAAGGCAGGTGGTCTGCCACGGGAATTCGATCATCTATCTTCCGAAGATGATCGAGGTCATGGACTGCGCACTGCGGGACGAACCTGCCCTGACCGCAGGACAGCTGGCGGATCGTATCAGGAAGGTGATCGAGCGTGAAGACAATATGTATGTTATTCTTGGAAAGAGGAGAGAAGGGAAACATTGACTGAAAAAGTGCATTGACTGAAAAGGCACAATGAGTCAAAAGGCACAATGAGTCAAAAGGTACAATGAGTCAAAAGATACAATGAGTCAAAAGGTACAATGAGTTCTGACGATTCCGACAGAGCGATGAGAGACAGAAAAACAGCGGGAAAGAGTTTCCTTTTCCGCTGTTTTTTCGTTCGGCCTGATCTATAAAACCACATCAAACAAATCGAGGCAGCCACGGCCTCAGG